>NZ_JBJJTJ010000040.1:0-29200 GCF_054177765.1 Modestobacter lacusdianchii
CCGCCGTCGGCAGCCCCTCAGCAATTCCCGCCCAGAACACCCGCATGTTCGCCCGCGTCGCCACCATCGACAGCACCCCTCAGCTGGGGTGATGCGACGACCCCCTGACACCGGGTGACCTGATCAGTGCTGGGCGTCAGTCGTGCTGGGTGGCGGCGGAGCCGGTGCCGGCGGGGTCGTCGGGCTCGGTGCCCACGCCCGGGCCGGACGCCGTGCCGGGGGCACCTGCCGGGGCCATCGAGCGCAGCAGGATCTGGCTGACGTCGAGCACCTCGACGTGGTCCTTGGCCTCACCGGCCTGCTGCTTGCTGGTCACCGCGTCGCTGAGCATGGTGATGCAGAACGGGCAGGCGGTGGAGATGACGTCCGGGTCGAGGTCGAGCGCCTCCTCGGTGCGCTCCACGTTGATCCGCTTGCCGATCTTCTCCTCCATCCACATCCGCGCCCCACCCGCGCCGCAGCAGAAGCCGCGGTCCTTGCAGCGGTGCATCTCCTGGGTGGTCAGGCCCTGGACCGAGTCGAGGATCTCGCGCGGCGGCGTGTAGACCTTGTTGTGCCGGCCCAGGAAGCACGGGTCGTGGTAGGTGACCTTGCGGTCGATCGGGGTGACCGGGGTGAGCCGGCCCTCCTCGACCAGCTGGCCGAGCAGCTGGGTGTGGTGCACGACGTCGTAGTCGCCGCCCAGCTGCGGGTACTCGCGGTTGATCGAGTTGAAGCAGTGCGGGCAGGTGGCGACGATCTTCCGTCGTCCGGCCGGGCGCTCCTCGAAGACGGCGTTGAGCGTCTCGACGTTCTCCTGCGCGAGCTGCTGGAAGAGGAACTCGTTGCCCATCCGGCGGGCCGGGTCGCCGGAGCAGGTCTCCCCGTTGCCCAGGACGGCGAACTCCACGCCGGCGATGTGCAGCAGCTCGGCGACGGCCTTGGTCACCTTCTTGGCGCGGTCGTCGATGGCGCCGGCGCAGCCGACCCAGAACAGGTACTCGACGTCGTCGTCGATCGCGCCCTCGACCTGCCGGACCTCGAAGTCCAGGTCCTTCATCCACTCCTCGCGGACGTTGCCGCCGACGCCCCAGGGGTTCCCGCGGTTCTCCAGGTTGCGCATCATCACGCCGGCCTCGGAGGGGAAGCTGGACTCGATCAGCGTCTGGTAGCGGCGCATGTCCATGATGTGGTCGACGTGCTCGATGTCGACCGGGCACTGCTCGACGCAGGCGCCGCAGTTGGTGCAGCTCCAGAGCACGTCGGGGTCGATGACCCCGCCCTCCTCGAGGGTGCCGACCAGCGGGCGGTGCGCCTGGGCGTCGTTGGTGCCCTCGATCCGGGCGTAGCCGGACGCCCAGACCTGCTCGTCGCTGGGCTCCAGGGTGGTGAAGTCGGCGAAGTTCGGGGCCTCGTCGGAGGCCTTGGTCGCGCCGGTCAGGTACGGGGCCTTGGCGTACAGGTGGTCCCGCAGGTCCATGATCACCATCTTCGGCGACAGGGGCTTGCCGGTGTTCCAGGCCGGGCACTGGCTCTGGCACCGCCCGCACTCGGTGCAGGTGGTGAAGTCCAGCATCCCCTTCCAGGTGAAGTCCTCGATCTTGCCGCGGCCGAAGACGTCGTCCTCGCCGGGGTCCTCGAAGTCGATCGGCTTGCCGCCGGAGGTCATCGCCGGCAGCGGGCCGAGCGCCTGGCCGCCGTCGTCCTCGCGCTTGAAGTAGATGTTGAAGAACGCGCTGAACCGGTGCCAGGCGACGCCCATGTTGAGCACCCGGGAGATGGTGATCAGCCAGCCCAGGCTCACCACGATCTTGATGAACGCGACGACCGACAGCAGGTCGGGGCTGGCCGGTACGACGTTCGCCAGCAGCCCGGAGACCGGGTGCGACCAGGCCGGGGCGTCGGTGAGGTCGGCGGAGACCTTGATCGCGCGGATCAGCAGGATGCAGACGCCGATGGTGAGGACGACGGCCTCGACGAAGTAGCCGCGGCCCTCGTTCGACCCGGCGAACCGGCTGTCCCGGCCCTTGCGGCGCGGGTGGTCGAGCTGGCGGCGCACGATCAGGTACAGGATGCCCAGGATCGTGGCGGTGCCGATCAGGTCGGCGAAGAGGTTCCACAGGCTCCACTCACCGATGAGCGGCAGGTGCCACTCCGGGTTCCAGACCTCCCCGAACGCCTCGACGAGGGTGAGGAAGAGGCCGTAGAAGCCGATGAAGACGAACCAGTGGGCGGCGCCGATCGCCGACCACTTGAGCATCCGGGTGTGCCCCAGGGACTCGACGGCCAGCGTCTTCAGTCGCGGGCCGACCGGGCCGGAGCGGGTCGGGTCGGGCTGGCCGGTGCGGAAGATCCGCAGCATCGCGCGGACCGCCTTGGTGGCGTAGACCACCGAGACGACCAGCAGGAGCACGGCCAGCGTGCCGAGGACGATCTGCAACGGGCCCATGAGCTCCCTCTCGTGCGTGCGCGGGCGTCGTCGCCCACCCGGCAGGGACGATAACCGGGCGGCCACAGGCTACTCGCCGGTAACACCCAGCCCGCCCTCGGCGGCACCTCGCGGTGCGCGACACGCCGCCGTCCTGGGCCGTGCGCACTACCGCGCATGGTGCACTACCGCGGACACCGCACCGGGCGGCGTCGCGAGGGGGTGGCGATGGACGCCAGTCAGCTGCTCAAGGGCGTGCTGGACGTCGCGGTGCTGGCGGTCGTGCGGGAGGCGGACGGCTACGGCTACGACGTCGTCCGGCGGTTGCGCACGGCCGGCCTGGAGGAGGTGGGCGACGCCTCGGTCTACGGGACGCTGCGCCGGCTGTACCAGGCCGGGGCGCTCACGTCCTACGTCGTCCCCAGTGACGAGGGGCCGCACCGCAAGTACTACGCGATCAACGACAGGGGGCGTTCGGTGCTGGAGGAGTCGGGCAAGACGTGGAGGACGTTCGTCGACGCCGTCGACGGGCTGCTGGGCGGGGCGCCGGCATGAGCTCGCCGACCGCCGCCGGGGTGACGCAGGAGGCGCGGGACTACCTGGCCGACGTCGACCGCGAGCTCGCCGACCTCCCGGCCGAGGAGCGCGCTGCCCTGCTCGAGGACCTCGAGCAGCACCTCGAGGCCCTCGCCGAGGAGGGCGACGACTGCCCGATCGTCATCCGGCTCGGGTCGCCGGCCGCCTACGCGGAGGAACTGCGGGCCGCCGCCGGCCTGCCGGCGCGTGGCGTCGCCCGCCCGCCGGTCTGGCGGGACGAGCTACGGCGGATGGTGGCCGAGGTCCGCGCCCACCCGCTCGCCGGCGAGGTGTCCCGGCTGTGGGCCGAGCTCCGCCCGGCCTGGTGGGTGCTGCGCGGCTACCTGGTCGTCGCCGTCCCCTGCGCGCTGGCCGGTCAGTGGGACTTCCCGGTGCCGGCGCCGCTGGGCAGCGACGCGCTCGGCGTGCTGCTCGTGCCGGCGGCCGTCGCCGGCTCGGTCGTGCTCGGCCGGCGGCAGCTGACTCCGGTGGCCGGCCGGCTGCTGACCGGTGCCGGCGCCGTCCTGGCACTGGTGGCGTTCGTGCTGGCCGCCGACCGCACCTCGTACCCGTCCTACGACCCCGGCTACGCCTACCCGGCGGTCTACGACCAGGCCGTGGGCGAGCACCCGCTGGTCTCCCGGTACGGGCCGGTCACCGACGTGCTCCCCTACGCCGCCGACGGGACGCCGCTGGACGACGTGCTCCTCTGCGACCAGGACGGCCGCCCGCTGCAGGTCGGCGTCCAGCAGTGGTGGGCCGACGGGTGCGCCCGGGTGCTCCGGCAGCCGCTGGCGGCCGACGGCGTGCCGGTGCCCCACGCCTTCCCGCGGACCTACGCACTGGACCCGGCCTCCGGCGACCCGGCGTCGTGCGACGCGACCGTCGAGCGGCCCGAGGTGTCGTTGCCGACGTTCCCGGAGCCGGTGCCGACGGCGGCGAACGCCACCCCGCCGGCCGGGGTCGCCGGCGACTGACCCGTCACCCCCACCGTGCGGGCCTGCCAGATGGCCCGCACGGTGGGGAGGCGACCTGCCCGGTGGGGCCCGGGAACAGTGCGACGCAGACTGCCGTTAGGGTGGGCAGGAAAGTTGAGCGGACCACGCGCAAGGCGGTCGGCCGGTGTCACGGGCCCGGCGGCCCCGGCGCGATGGCCCTCAGCTCCTGGACCAGCACCACCCCGTCAGCAACGCACAGGAGAGTCCTTCCATGGCACGAGCAGTCGGAATCGACCTGGGCACGACGAACTCCGTCGTGGCAGTCCTCGAGGGCGGCGAGCCCACCGTCATCGCCAACTCCGAGGGCGCCCGCACCACCCCCTCGGTCGTCGCCTTCGCCAAGAACGGCGAGGTCCTGGTCGGTCAGTCGGCGAAGAACCAGGCGGTCACCAACGTCGACCGCACGATCCGCAGCGTGAAGCGCGAGATCGGCACCACCTGGAAGACCGGCGACATCGACGGCAAGCAGTACACCCCGCAGGAGATCAGCGCCCGGGTGCTGCAGAAGCTCAAGCGCGACGCCGAGACCTACCTGGGCGAGCCGGTCACCGAGGCCGTCATCACCGTCCCCGCCTACTTCGAGGACGCCCAGCGCCAGGCCACCAAGGAGGCCGGGGAGATCGCCGGCCTGAACGTGCTGCGCATCGTCAACGAGCCGACCGCGGCCGCGCTGGCCTACGGGCTGGACAAGGGCGAGACCGAGCAGACCATCCTGGTCTTCGACCTCGGTGGCGGCACCTTCGACGTCAGCCTCCTGGAGATCGGCGACGGCGTCATCGAGGTCAAGTCCACCGCCGGTGACAACAAGCTCGGTGGTGACGACTGGGACGAGCGGGTCGTCAAGCACCTGGTGCAGACCTTCAACGCCCAGTCCGGCATCGACCTCGCCAAGGACAAGCTGGCCATGCAGCGCCTCCGCGAGGCCGCCGAGAAGGCCAAGATCGAGCTGTCCGGCGCGCAGTCGACGAACGTCAACCTGCCCTACATCACCGCCGGCGCCGAGGGCCCGCTGCACCTGGACGTCACCATCACCCGCGCCGAGTTCCAGCGGATGACCCAGGACCTGCTCGACCGCACCAAGGCCCCGTTCAACCAGGCCATCCGCGACGCCGGCGTCAAGGTCGGCGACATCGACCACGTCGTCCTGGTCGGTGGCTCGACCCGCATGCCCGCCGTCACCGAGCTGGTGCGCGAGCTGACCGGCGGCAAGGAGCCCAACAAGGGCGTCAACCCCGACGAGGTCGTCGCCGTGGGTGCCGCGCTGCAGGCCGGTGTGCTCCGCGGTGAGGTCAAGGACGTCCTGCTCCTCGACGTCACCCCGCTGTCCCTGGGCATCGAGACCAAGGGCGGGATCATGACCAAGCTGATCGAGCGCAACACCACCATCCCGACCAAGCGCAGCGAGATCTTCACGACGGCCGACGACAACCAGCCGTCGGTGCAGATCCAGGTCTTCCAGGGCGAGCGCGAGATGGCCGCCTACAACAAGAAGCTCGGCATGTTCGAGCTGACCGGCCTGCCGCCGGCGCCGCGCGGTGTCCCGCAGATCGAGGTCGCCTTCGACATCGACGCGAACGGCATCGTGCACGTCTCCGCCAAGGACCTGGGCACCGGCAAGGAGCAGTCGATGACCATCACCGGCGGCTCGGCCCTGCCCAAGGACGACATCGAGCGGATGATGCGCGACGCCGAGGCCCACGCCGAGGAGGACAAGCGCCGCCGCGACGAGGCCGAGACCCGCAACCTGGCCGAGTCGCTGCAGTACCAGACCGAGAAGTTCCTGGCCGAGAACGGCGACAAGATCCCGGCCGACAAGAAGGAGGAGCTCGGCGAGGCGCTGACCGAGCTGCGCTCCGCGCTCGGCGGCTCGGACATCGACGCCATCAAGTCCGCCCAGGAGAAGGTCGCCCGGGTCTCGCAGGAGGTCGGTGGGGCGCTCTACGCCCAGGCGCAGGCCGACGGCGCCGACGGCGCTGCCACCGGCGACGCCGGCTTCGGGGGCGCCACCGGCGCCACCTCGACCGGAACCGCTGCCGATGACGACGTCGTCGACGCCGAGATCGTGGACGACGACACCGACAAGCGGTGACCCCAGCGGCCACGTGCGTGCCCACCGGCCCGGTCCGCCGGGCCGGTGGGCACCGGGGTGGACGATGAGCCAGCAGGACGAGGCGCCGCGGGTCGTCATCCGCGACAGGCGGCGCATCGACCCGACCAGCGGAGCGGCCCGGGTGCCGGACGGCGATGCACCTGATGGCAAGGCGCCGGCCGGCACCGCGAGCGAGCAGGGAGAGCAGATGAGCGAGCAGCACAGCGACATGGCCGGGGTCGACGACGGGGCGGCTCCGCTCACCGACCAGCCGGTGACCGGCGCGGCAGACAGCGCTGCCGACCCGGCCGCCCGCCAGCTGGCCGAGCGGACCGAGGACCTGCAGCGGGTCACCGCCGAGTACGCGAACTACCGGCGCCGGGTCGAGCGTGACCGGGCGCTGGTGGTCGACCAGGCGGCGGAGCGCTTCGCCGGTCAGCTGTTCCCGATCGTCGACGACATCGAGCGCGCCCGCGACCACGGCGACCTCACCGGCGCCTTCAAGGTGGTCGCCGACCGGGTGCTGGGGCTGCTGGACGGCCTCGGTGTGACGACGTTCGGCCAGCCGGGCGACGTGTTCGACCCCGCGCTGCACGAGGCGGTGCTGCACGACACCTCCCCCGAGGTGAGCGAGCCGACCGCCACCACGGTGCTGCGCCCGGGGTTCCGGCGGGGCGACCGGGTGCTGCGCACGGCGATGGTCGGGGTGACCGACCCCGAGGCACCGGCCCCGGCCGCCGAGCCGGCGCCGGTCGTCGCCGACGGCGAGGCGCCGGTCACCGAGCAGCGGGACGCCGACCAGCCGGGCGCGGGCCCGGCCGCCGGCTGAGCACCACCCTCAGGCCGGTCCGGCCTCCGGTGCCCGGAGGCCGGACCGCCCCGATCCCAGCCCAGCAGAGAGGAGGCGTCCGATGAGCAGCACCCGGGACTTCGTCGAGAAGGACTACTACGCGGCCCTGGGCGTCGCCAAGGACGCCGATGCCGCGGCCATCAAGAAGGCGTACCGCCAGCTGGCCCGTGAGCTGCACCCGGACAAGAACCCGGGCAACACCCGCGCCGAGACCCGGTTCAAGGAGGTCTCCGAGGCCTACGACGTGCTCTCGGACCCCAAGCGGCGGGCCGAGTACGACGAGGCCCGGCGGCTGTTCGGCAGCGGCGGGTTCCGGCCGGGCGCGGGCGCGCCGGGCGCCGGGTTCCCGGGTGGGTTCCCCGGCGGCGGCGCGGGCGCCGGCCAGCCCTTCGACCTCGGCGACCTGTTCGGCGGCGCCGGTGCCCCCGGGGCCGGCGGCCGCGCCGGCGGGCTCGGTGACCTGTTCGGCGGGCTGTTCACCGGTGCCGGCGCCCCCGGCAGCGCCGGGACGGCCCGCGGTCGCAGCCAGGCCGGGTCCGGCCCGGCCCGTGGTCAGGACGTGGAGACCGAGGCGACGCTGGCCTTCGACGAGGCCGTGCTCGGGGTGACCGTGCCGTTGCGGATGCAGAGCCCGGGCACCTGCCCGACCTGCTCCGGCAACGGCGCCCGCCCCGGTACCAGCCCGCACACCTGCCCGGTGTGCAACGGCGCCGGCGTCACCAGCCGGAGCCAGGGCGCGTTCGCCTTCTCCGAGCCGTGCAAGGAGTGCCGCGGCACCGGCTCGGTGGTCGACGACCCCTGCCCGGAGTGCCGGGGCAGCGGCGTCACCAACCAGACCCGCACCATCACCGTCCGCATCCCGGCCGGCGTCAAGGACGGTCAGCGCATCCGGCTGGCCGGCAAGGGCGCTCCGGGGCGGCGAGGCGGCCCGGCCGGTGACCTGTTCGTCGTCGTGCACGTGACCGGGTCGGAGCTGTTCGGCCGCTCCGGCAACGACCTCACCCTCACCGTGCCGGTCTCCTTCGCCGAGGCCGCGCTCGGGACGACGCTGACCGTGCCCACCCTGGACGGCTCGGTGTCGCTGAAGGTGCCGGCCGGCACCTCCAGCGGCCGCACCATGCGGGTGCGCGGGCGTGGCGTCCCCGGCAAGGGCGTCACCGGCGACCTGCTGGTGACCGTCGAGGTCGCCGTCCCCAGCCGGCTCACCCCCGGCGCCCGGGAGGCGATCGAGAAGCTCGCCACCGAGCTGCCCGACGACCCGCGGCCGGAGATCACCGCGGCCCTGCGTGAGGGGGGCGCGCGATGACCCTGCCCGGCCCCGGGCGGTCCTTCGCCGAGGACGCGCCGGTGTTCGTCATCTCCGTCGCCGCCGAGCTCGCCGGCATGCACGCCCAGACGCTGCGGCAGTACGACCGGCTCGGCCTGGTCAGCCCGGGCCGCACGGCCGGGGGTGGGCGCCGGTACAGCGCGCGCGACGTGGCCCTGCTCCGGGAGGTGCAGCGGCTCAGCCAGGAGGACGGCGTCAACCTGGCCGGGATCAAGCGGATCATCGAGCTGGAGTCCCGGGTGGAGGCGCTGCAGGGGCGGGTCGCCGAGCTGCTCGACGAGCTCGAGGTCTCCGAGGCCCGCCGGATCGCCGCCGAGTCGGCGGTCTCGGCCGCCTACCGCCGTGACCTGGTGCCGCGCACGTCCAGTTCGGCCCTGGTGGTCTGGCGGCCCCGGGGGCAGCAGTGACCGGATACGGGAACGCTGGGTCCGCGCCGGACGTGGAGAACCACGTGACCGTCGAGAGCGCATCGGGACCGCGGACCGCCGAGGGCGGGGCCGGGCCGCAGGACACCCCCATGGACAGCCACGCCGCGTACGTGGCGCTGGAGCGGGAGGTGGCGCTGCTGCTCCGCCGGTCCCGCGCGATCTCCGGGCGGCTGGGTGGTGAGCTGCACCAGGACCTGGACGGCGCGGCCTACGGGCTGCTCGTGCTCCTCGACGACGCCGGCCCGCTGCGGGCCAGCGACGTGGTCGCCCGGCTCGGCCTGGACAAGAGCACGGTCAGCCGGCAGGTGGCCTCGCTGGTCGACCTCGGGCTGGTCGACCGCGCGGCCGACCCCGACGACGGCCGGGCGCAGGTGCTGTCCACGTCCGAGGAGGGCCACCGCCGGCTCAGCCGGCTCCGCGACGCCCGCCGCGCCCGCTGGGAGGCCGACCTCAGCGACTGGGACACCGCCGACGTGGCGACGCTGGCCCAGCTGCTCGGCCGGCTGAACCGGCTGGGCGAGGCGCACGAGGCCGAGGTCACCGGTCGCACCGACTGAGGCGCCGGACGCCCCGCCCTCACGGGCGGGCCGTCCGACGTCGCAGTCAGGCCCCGTTCCGGGGCTCGCCCCGAGCGTGCGAGGGGTGAGGAGAACGGGGTCCTTTCAGTGCTGCGGGCCGAGGGTGTCCACCGGCAGCCCGCGGATCGAGGCGTCGAGCACCTCGATGGTGTGCGCCAGCCCGATGCGGGTGCCCTGCCGTTCCAGCGAGGACGACACCTGCATGAGACACCCCGGGTTGGCCGTCACCAGCAGCTGAGCACCGGTCGAGGCGATGTTGCGGGCCTTGCGGTCACCCAGCTCGCGCGCGGGCTCGGGGTTCAGCACGTTCCAGATGCCCGCCGAGCCGCAGCAGATGTCGGCCTCCGGGATCTCCTTCAGCTGCAGCCCGGGCACCTCCTTGAGCAGGCTGCGCGGCTGGCTGCGGATGCCCTGGGCGTGCCCGAGGTGGCAGGCGTCGTGGTAGGCCACGGTGACCTCCAGCGGGTGCCGGACGGCGACGCTGCCCAGGTCGGCGAGGAACTCCGAGACGTCCCGGACCTTGCCGGCGAACGCCTTGGCCCGCTCGGCGTACTCCGGGTCGTCGGCGAGCACCTCGGCGTACTCCTTCATGCTGGACCCGCAGCCGGCCGCGTTGACCACGACCGTGTCCACACCGGCGGCCTCGAACGCGTCGATGGTGGCCCGGGCGAACGACTCAGCCTCCTCCTGCCGCCCGTTGTGCACCGACAGTGCGCCGCAGCAGCCCTGCCGGCGCGGGATGATCACGTCGCAGCCCTCGGCGGCCAGCACCCGGGCGGTGGCGGCGTTGACGCCGGGGAAGAACTCGCCCTGCACGCAGCCGGTGAGCAGGCCGACCACGGCCCGCCGGGCGCCGGTGGCCGGCACCCGCTCGGGCAGCTTCTCCCGCTTCTCCAGCACCGGCGCCAGACCCTCCATGGCGGCGAGCTTGGGGGCGAGCCGGTCGAGCAGGCCGCTCTTGCGCACCACTGCCGGCAGGCCGCTGGCCTGGTAGGCGCGCAGCGGCCCGCGCAGCGCCCGCAGCCGCTTCTTGTACGGGAACAGCGCGAAGATCGCCGCGCGCATCGCCCGGTCGCCGGGGCTGCGGGTGTGGTGCCGCTCCACCTGGACCCGGGTGGCCTCGATCAGCTTGTCGTACTGGACGCCGGAGGGGCAGGCGGTCACGCAGGCCATGCAGCCCAGGCAGGCGTCGAAGTGCTGCGCCATCGTGTCGGTCATCGGCGCGCCCTGGAGCCCGGACTTCATCAGGTCGATGCGCCCGCGCGGGGAGTCCATCTCCTCGCCCCACAACGTGTAGGTGGGGCAGGTGGGCAGGCAGAAGCCGCAGTGCACGCAGTCGCTGATCAGCTCGGCCGAGGGCGGGTGCTCCTCGTCGAAGGCCGGGCGCACCGTCGGGGTGCCCACCGGCACGGGCCCCGCGCTGAGGGCGTCGGCCTTGCGGGGGTCGCTCTGCGGCTCGTCGGAACGGGCGCGGGTGGACTCGGCCATCAGATGCCTCCGACGAAACGGCCCGGCGCCAGGCGGCGCTCGGGGTCGAACTGTTCCTTCACACGGCGCATCAGGTCGATCGCCGGCACGGGGCCCCAGGTGTCGACCCCGGACTTCACCGCGGCGGGCCCGTCGAGCACGACGAGCGACCCGCCGTGCTCGGTGCAGACCGCCCGGGTGCGGGTCACGACGGCGTCCACGGCGTCCACGGGCGCGTCGGGCGCCAGCGCGGCGTACAGGACGCCGGCGCCTCCGGACCCGCGGACGGTGAGCTGCACGCCCGCGTCGTCGGCGGCCCGGCGGGCCGCGGTGAGCACCGGCGCGAGCCCGGAGAGCGCGCAGGTGAGCTTGAGGCCGGTCGAGCCGGGCTGCTCGGTCCAGGGCAGCGCACCCCAGCCGGACGGCGGCTCCTCCGCGTCCTCGGTGCCGGCGCCCAGCAACTGCCGGGTGGTCGCGGTGCGCGCCTCCACCCCGGCCGGTGTGCCCTCCAGCAGCACGCCGACGGTGCCGCCGCCGTCGGCGCGCCACTCCACCTCGACCGCGGCCGGCACCACCTGGGCGTGCACGACGGCCTGCACCAGTGCGGCGGCGTCCTCGGCGGAGCCGAACGGCACGGTCAGGAACCGCCGGGCGGCCGGTACCGGGTGCAGCCGGAACACCGCCTCGGTGACCACGACCAGCGTGCCGAACGAGCCGATGACCAGCTTGCCGAGGTCGTAGCCGGCGACGTTCTTCACCACCCGCCCGCCGGCCTTGGCGACCACCCCGTCGGCGCGCACCACGGTGACGCCGATCAGCAGGTCGCGGGCGGTGCCGACGGCGACCCGGCCGGGGCCGCTGGCGTTGGTGGCCAGCATCCCGCCGACGGTGCCGCCGGGGACCGGCTCGTCCAGCGCGAGCCGCTGACCGGCCGAGCCGACCGTCCGCTGTACGTCGCCGAGCAGCGCGCCGGCCTCGGTCTCCACGATCAGGTCGCCGGCGGCGTGGTCGAGCACCCGCGACATCCGGCTCAGGTCGAGCACCACGTCGGCGGACTCGGGCGGGCGGCCCCAGGCGAGCTTGGTGCCCCGGCCGCGGGGGACGACGCTGAGCCCCTGCGCGGCGGCGGCCCGCAGCACGGCGGCGGTCTCCTCGGTGGAGCCGGGCCGGGCGACGAGCGCGGCGGGCACCCCGTCGACGGCGTCGGCGGGGGTGGCGTCGGTGACCTCGCTGCAGGCGTCGGCGAGGGCGGTGCGGGCGGCGTCCAGGCTGAGGGTGGTCATCAGAACGCGTCCGCCAGACCGGCCTCGACCAGCGGGTGGGCCTTCTTCCGCTTGCCGGGCACCTCGCCGCACAGTCGCGGGGTGGGGAACACCTTGCCCGGGTTGGAGATGTTGCCCGGGTCGAAGGCGCACCGGACCAGCTGCATGGTGTCCAGGTCGTCGTCGGTGAACATCTTGGGCATGTAGGCGGCCTTGTCGACGCCCACCCCGTGCTCGCCGGTGATCGCGCCGCCGTGGGTGATGCAGAGGTCCAGGATCGCGCCGCTGACCTCCTCCGCGGCCTCGGTGGCGCCGTCCTTCTCCCCGTCGAAGAGCACCAGCGGGTGCAGGTTCCCGTCGCCGGCGTGGAAGACGTTGGCCACCCGGACGCCGGAGGACGCCGAGAGCTCGGCGATCGCCCGCAGCACCTCCGGCAGCGCCGTCCGCGGGATGACGCCGTCCTGGACGATGTAGTCCGGGCTGATCCGGCCCACCGCGGCGAACGCGGACTTGCGGCCGCGCCAGATGAGCGCCCGCTCGGTGGCGTCGATGGCCAGCCGCAGCTCGAACGCGCCGTTCTCCTGGCAGAACCGCTCGACCAGGGCGTACTCGTGCTCGACCTCGGCCGCGGCACCGTCGAGCTCGATCACCAGCACTGCGCCCGCGCCGTCGGGGTAGTTGCAGTGCACGGCCGCCTCGGCGGCCTCGATGGCGAGGGCGTCCATCATCTCGATCGCCGCGGGCAGCACACCGCTGCCGATGATCGCCGAGGTGGCCGCGCCGGCGTCGTCGGTGCTGTGGAAGCCGACGAGCAGGGTGCGCACCTCCTCGGGCAGCCGCACCAGCCGGACGGTGGCGGTGGTGGCGATGCCGAGGGTGCCCTCGGAGCCGACGACGGTGCCGAGGAGGTCGTAGCCGGGGGAGTCCGGCGCCAGCCCACCGAGCTGCACCACGTCGCCCTGCGGCGTGATCAGCTCGGTGCCGAGCACGTGGTTGCTGGTGAAGCCGTACTTCAGGCAGTGCGCGCCGCCGGAGTTCTCCGCCAGGTTGCCGCCGATCGAGCAGATCTGCTGGCTGCTGGGGTCGGGGGCGTAGTAGTAGCCCTCCCCGGTCGCGGCCCGGGTGACGTCGAGGTTGATCACGCCGGGTTCCACGATCGCGCGCTGGTCGGCGCGGCGGATCTCGCGGATGGTCCGCATCCGGGAGGTGACGAGGAGGACGCCGTCGGCCCGGGGGAGCGCGCCGCCGGACAGGCCGGTGCCCGAACCGCGGGCGACGAAGGGCACCCCGTGCTCGGCGCAGGCCCGCACCACGGCGGCGAGCTGCTCGGTGGTCTCGGGGAGGACGACCAGCGCGGGGGTGACCCGGTAGTGGGCCAGGCCGTCGCACTCGTAGGTGCGCAGCTGGGTGGGGTCGGCGATCACCCCGGTCTCGGGCATCACCGCCCGGGCGACCCGGCCGACGGCCTCGATGCCCGCCGCGTTGTCGCCCGCCTCACCGGTGGCCGAGGTCGCCTCGGGCGGGATGTCGCCGAGGACCGGGCCGGCCGTCGTCTGGGTGCCGTGCGTACCGCTCATGAGGTTCCGCCTTCGTTGCCGGACCTGCAGGTTCCTACGTGGTGGTGCCACCTCCTGGGGCCAGGGTCGCGACTCTGGCCCCAGGAGAGGTGTGTCAGGGCATGCGCTCGTAGGCCGGGACGGTGAGGAAGTCGTTGTACTCCTCGCCGAGCGCCATCTCGGTGAAGAGCGCACGAGCATCGTCCCACCGGCCCGAGGCGTACGCATCTCCCTTGGCCTCGGCGATGGCCGCGACCTCCTCCTCGATCACCCGCTGCACCAGCTCGGTGGTGACCTGCTGACCGTCGTTGAGCGTCACGCCGTTGTGCAGCCACTGCCAGACCTGGCTGCGGCTGATCTCGGCGGTGGCGGCGTCCTCCATCAGGCCGTTGATGCCGGCGGCACCCGAGCCGCGCAGCCAGGACTCCACGTACTGGATGCCGACGCTGACGTTGGCCCGGAGGCCCGCCTCGGTGACCTCGCCGGGGGTGGCCTTCACGTTGAGCAGGTCGGCGGCGGTGACGTGCACGTCCTCGCGCAGCTTGTCCAGCTGGTTGGGCCGGTCGCCGAGCACCTTGTCGAAGGCGTCCATGGCGGTCTGGACCATGCCCGGGTGGGCGACCCAGGAGCCGTCGAAGCCGTCGTTGGCCTCGCGGGTCTTGTCCTCGGTGATCTTGTTGAAGGCGAACTCGTTCTTCGCCGGGTCCTTGCTGGGGATGAAGGCCGACATGCCGCCCATCGCGTGCGCGCCGCGCTTGTGGCAGGTGCGGACCAGCAGCTCGGTGTAGGCGCGCATGAACGGGACGGTCATCGTGATCGAGTTGCGGTCGGGGAGGGTGAAGTCCTCACCGCGGGTCCGGAAGGTCTTGATCACGCTGAACAGGTAGTCCCAGCGGCCGGCGTTGAGCCCGGAGGAGTGCTCGCGCAGCTCGTAGAGGATCTCCTCCATCTCGAACGCGGCCGGGTAGGTCTCGATCAGGCAGGTGGCCCGGATGGTGCCGCGCGGGATGCCGACGAAGTCCTGGCCGAGCACGAAGGCGTCGTTCCACAGCCGCGCCTCGAGGTGGCTCTCCATCTTCGGCAGGTAGAAGTAGGGGCCGTGGCCGCGGTCGATCTGCTTCTGGCCGCAGGCGACGAGGTAGAGCGCGAAGTCGACCAGGCTGCCCGAGGTCTGCTCGCCGTCGACGGTGATGTGCTTCTCCGGCAGGTGCCAGCCGCGCGGGCGCACGATGATCGTGGGCAGCTCGTCGTCCGGCTTGAGCTCGTACTTCTTGCCCTGCGGGCTGGTGAAGTCGATCGTGCGGTCGATCGAGTCCATCAGGTTGAGCGGGCCGTTGACGACGTTCTCCCAGAGCGGGGAGTTGGCGTCCTCCTGGTCGGCCAGCCAGCACTTCGCTCCGGAGTTCAGCGCGTTGATCGTCATCTTGCGGTCGGTCGGGCCGGTCATCTCGACCCGGCGGTCGACCAGGCCGGGGGCCGGCGGGGCCACCCGCCAGGAGTCGTCCTCGCGGATCGAGGCGGTCTCGGGCAGGAAGTCCAGCGTGCCGCCCTCGGCCAGCGCCTGCACCCGCTCGGTGCGCGCCTTCAGCCGCTCGAGCCGGCGCCCGTTGAGCTCCCGGTGGAGCAGGGCGATGAGCTCGAGAGCCCGAGGTGTCAGGACCTCGTCGAACCGCGGCCCCATCGGGCCGGTGATCTCCACGCCGTCGACCGTGCTCATGACTCTCCCTGGAGGTGGGTCTCGCGCGGGGGCCGTCCGGTGCCCCGGGGCCGCACGCGGTGAGACGAAGCGAACGCACCTTCCGTGAAGCGGAAGGTTCCATCTGTGATGCGGAAAACGTATCCTCGGTCACCAGTCGGGTCAAGACGAGTGCCGGGCCGGCTGCCCGTCCGTCCGACCCGGGAGCACCCGACGGCGCGTGCGACGACAGCCGTGCCCGGAGGGTGCGCACGACGACGAGGAGCGACATGGCCGACGGCACGGACGGCGGGGTCCAGTCCCTGGAACGGGCGTTCCTGCTGCTGGAGCTGATGGCCGAGGACGGCGGTGAGGTGGCGCTGTCCCGGCTCGCGGTCGACAGCGGGCTGCCGCTGTCCACCATCCACCGGCTGGTGCGCACGCTGGTCGCGCGCGGCTACGTGCGGCAGCTGCCGTCCCGGCGCTACGTGCTGGGCCCGCGGTTGATCCACCTGGGCGAGAGCTCCTCCCGCACGCTGGGCACCTGGGCGCGCCCGCACCTGAGCGACCTCGTCGACGCCACGGGGGAGACCGCCAACCTGGCGATGCTGGACGGCGACCGGGTCGTCTACGTGGCCCAGGTGCCCTCCCGGCACTCGATGCGGATGTTCACCGAGGTCGGCCGGCGGGTGCACCTGCACTGCACCGGCGTGGGCAAGGCGCTGCTCTCCCAGTTGCCCGCCTCCACCGCCCGCGACCTGCTGGAGCGCGGCGGCATGCCCCGGCGCACCGCCAAGACCGTGACCGACCCCGACGAGCTGCTCGCGCTGCTGCCGCAGATCGCCGCGCAGGGCTACGTGCTCGACGACGGGGAGCAGGAGATCGGCGTCCGGTGCGTGGCCGTGCCGGTGCCGGGCGGGCCCGCCCAGACGGCGATCTCGGTCTCCGGGCCCGAGGGCCGGGTGCCGATGGAGAGCGTGCCCTCGATCGTGGCCCGCCTCCAGGAGGCCGCGGCCACGCTCGCCGCCGAGCTGCACGAGGACGGCGGCCGCGCGCTCAGCGCCCGGTCCAGCTGATCCGGTCCACGGGCGCCCGGGCGCAGACCCCGGGCCGCCAGCGGCGCGGGGGCGCAGGCAGGCCGGCCGCCTCCGGGGGTGCGGGGCGGTCATGCCGACGCCTGCCGCACGGTGCGCCCGGAGGGGCGGGTGGGTGCGCTCACGGCTGCCTCCACGGGTGACGGGGTGCTCGGCCGGGTCCCGGACGTGACCGCGCCCCGGGCGGCAGGTGCCGTCCGGGGCGCGGGTGGTGCAGGTGCTGGTCGGCCCCGTCCCGGGTCCCGCCGCGAGCATGCGAGGGGTGGGGAGGGCGGGGCTCTTCCTCAGAGCCAGCCGGGGACGATCAGCACAAGCCAGGTCACGATCGGGATGATCGCGACCATCGAGAAGCCCCAGATCATCAGCGTCCGGAACGTCCGGTCCCGCTCGGGCTCGGTGGCGTTGGCGACCACGAGCGCGCCGCTGGTGGAGAACGGGCTGGAGTCGACGATCGAGGACGACAGCGCCAGTGCGGTGATCAGGCCGATCGCGCCGATGGCGTTGTCGCCCTGCAGGAAGGGCACGGCCAGTGGGATGAGCGCACCCAGGATGCCGGTGGTCGAGGCGAAGGCCGAGACGACGGCACCGATGTAGCAGATCAGCAGGGCGGCGATCAGCGGGACGCCGAGCTGGGCCACGTTGTCGCCGAGCCAGCCGGGCACGTCCTGGTCCTGCATCAGGCCGACGTAGGTGACGATGCCGCAGATCAGCAGCACGGTCGGCCAGGCGATCTGGCCCACGGCGCCCTTGGCGCCGCGCGGGGCGACGATCGACAGGATCACGCCGACGGTGACCGCCATGAGGCCGATGTCGAGGTCGAAGACGAGTGCGCCGACGACCAGCAGCACCAGTCCGCCCAGGGTGAGGGAACGGTCGCGGTCCAGCGTGGTGACCTGGCCCTGCTCCTCGGGGGCCAGTGCGGTGGTCTGCAGCGACCGCTGGTCGGCGCGCTCGCCGGCCGTCGGGTGCTGGTGACCGGGCTGACCGTGCACGGGCTCGGTGACCCGGCCGCCGGACAGTGCCGCGCCACCGGTGCCCGTGCTGCCGACCGCGGCGCGCTGGGCGCCGCCGCCGGGGATGTCCTCGCCGGTGTCCTCGGTGGCGTCGCCGGCGACCGTGGCCGCCACGAAGTCGTCGTCCCGCCGGTCGGTCACGTCGACCCGGCCACCGCCGAGCAGCTTGCGCCCGTCGAAGAGGAAGAAGACGCCGATCGACAGCAGGATGTTGATGACGATCGAGGCGCCCCACAGGAACAGCGGGCTGCCGGCCAGGCCGTTGTCGTCGACCACGGTGTTGGTGATGACACCGAAGATCGACAGCGGCGAGAACCCGCCGGCGGTGGCGCCGTTGATGATGAACAGGCCCATCAGCACCGGGTTGATGCTGTAGCGCCGGGCGAAGGACATGCCGACCGGGGCGATGATCGCGACCACGGCCGGGACGACGCCGCCGATGGCGGTGAGGGCGCCGGTGACGGCGAACATCGCCCACGGGATGGCCGCGAGCCGCCCGCCGGAGCCCTTCACGGCGGCGTGCACCAGCCAGTCGACCGTGCCGTTGTTCTTGGCGATCGCGAAGAGGTAGGTGACCCCCACCAGGACGACGAACAGCGACCCCGGGAAGAACCCGAAGACCGCGTCGTCGTAGGTCGGGTCCCCGTCGGTGCCGAAGATGAAGTACCCGGCGACGAAGGCCGCGACCAGGGCCAGTGCACCCATGTGCACGGGCAGCACCGTGGCGATCAGGAAGATCGCCAGGAGGATCAGGATCAAGACGAGCTGTACGGACACCGGCGTCCCCATGCGTTCGTCGGAACGGGACGGCGCCCGTTCGGTGGCGCTTCCGCGATACGGAAGCGTGTTCTCGCTCAGCGGGGATTGAAGTGGGCGCGACGATCAGTGTCAAGGGTCACAGGACGTCAGAGAGGTCTGTTCATTCATCCACCTGCCGGTAGTAGCCTCCCGCATGGTGGACTTCCGCTGGGGCGCGACCAGCGCCGAGCCGGGAGCACCGACTCACAGGCCACATCCGATGGAGGCACGGGCATGTCAGTGACGACGACGACCGGCGGGCGGCACTTCCTGCAGATCCCGGGGCCGACCAACGTGCCCGACCGGGTGCTGCGGGCGATGGCCGCCCCGACCATCGACCACCGCGGGCCGGAGTTCGCCGCGCTCGGCCTGGAGGTGCTGGAGGCCGTCAAGCCCGTCTTCGGCACCACGCAGCCGGTGGTCATCTACCCCGCCTCGGGCACCGGCGCGTGGGAGGCGGCGCTGACGAACACCCTCTCGCCCGGTGACAAGGTGCTGGCCTTCGAGACCGGTCACTTCGCCACGCTGTGGCAGGAGATGGCCACCCGGCTGGGCCTCCAGGTGGAGTTCGTACCGGGCGACTGGCGGCACGGCGCCGACCCGGAGGCCGCCCAGGAGCGGCTCGCCGCCGACACCGGCCACGAGATCAAGGCCGTCATGGTGGTGCACAACGAGACCTCCACCGGCGTGACCAGCCGGGTCGCCGAGGTGCGCAAGGCCATCGACGCCGCCGACCACCCGGCCCTGCTGCTGGTCGACACCATCTCCTCGCTGGGCAGCATCGACTACCGGCACGACGAGTGGGGCGTCGACGTCACCGTCGCCGGCTCCCAGAAGGGGCTGATGCTCCCGCCGGGGCTGAGCTTCAACGCGGTGAGCGAGAAGGCCCTGCAGGCGTCGAAGACCGCCGGCCTGCCCCGGTCGTTCTGGGACTGGCAGCCGATCCTGGCCGCCAACGAGCGCGGCTTCTTCCCCTACACCCCGGCGACGAACCTGCTCTACGCGCTGAAGGTCGCGCTGGAGATGCTCGACGACGAGGGCCTGGCCAACGTCTACGCCCGGCACACCCGGCACGCGGAGGCCACCCGGGCGGCCGTCCGGGGCTGGGGCCTGGAGGTGCTGGCCCTCGACGAGCGCGAGTACTCCGGCTCGCTGACCGCCATCTACATGCCCGACGGCGGCGCGGACGCCGTCCGGGACACGATCCTGCGGGAGTACGACATGTCGCTGGGCGCCGGGCTGGGCAAGCTGGCGGACAAGGTGTTCCGGATCGGCCACCTGGGCCACTTCAACGACCTGACCCTGGTCGGCACCCTGGGTGGCGTGCAGATGGGCCTGGTCCGCAGTGGCGTGCAGATCGACCCGAACGGTGTCCAGGCCGCCCTCGAGCGTCTGCAGCAGGCATGACGGCGGCCCCGGAGCGCCCCCGCGTGGGGGTCGCGGACCTGGAGCAGGAGCTGACCCGGGCGCTGGACGGCGAGGTCGCCTTCGACGACTACACCCGGCACCTGTTCAGCCAGGACGCCTCGATGTACACGATGACGCCGGTCGGGGTCGCCTACCCGGCGCACACCGCCGACGTGGTCGCCGCGGTGCGGTTGGCCCGCGAGGCCGGCATCCCGGTGCTCGCCCGGGGCGCGGGCACCAGCCTGGCCGGGCAGACCGTCGGCCCGGGCCTGGTGCTCGACCTCTCCCGGCACATGCACCGGATCACCGAGCTGGACCCCGAGGCGCGCACCGCCCGGGTCGAGCCCGGCGTGGTGCAGGACGACCTCAACCGGGCCGCCGCCGCCCACGGGTTGATGTTCGGGCCCGACACCTCGACGTCCAACCGCGCCACGATCGGCGGGATGATCGGCAACAACTCGGCCGGCAGCGGCTCGGTGCGCTTCGGCATGACGATCGACCACGTCGAGGAGGTCGACGTCGTCCTGGCCGACGGGTCGACGGCGACGTTCGGCCTCGTGGACGAGGCCGAGCGGGCCCGCCGGGCCCAGGGCGACACCCTGGAGGCGGAGATCTACCGCCGGCTGCCCGAGCTGGTGGCCGAGAACGCGGAGGCGATCGCCACCGGGTTCCCCTCGTTCTGGCGCCGGGCCGGTGGCTACCGGCTGGACCGGCTGGCCGAGGGGCAGCCCTTCGACCTGGCCAAGTTCCTGGTCGGCTCCGAGGGCACGCTGGCGATCATCACCGCGGCCCGGGTCGGGCTGGTGCCCAAGCCGTCCAAGCAGGTCTTCGCGGTGGGCCACTTCGAGACGGTGCAGGCGGCGATCAACGCCACCGAGGACGCGCTGTCGGTCGACCCGGCGCAGGTCGAGCTGCTGGACCGCACGATCCTCGACCTGTCCCGGCAGAAGATCGAGTACGCCGGGCTGGGCAAGATCCTGCAGGGCGACCCCGACGCGCTGCTGTTCGTCTCCTTCACCGGGGACGACGAGGCGCAGCTGGTCGAGTCGATGGACCGCCTGGTCGAGGTCTGGGAGCGCAACGGGCACGGCTACCACACCCTGCGCGCGGTCACCCCGGCTCAGCAGGGCGCGCTGCTCAAGGTGCGCAAGTCCGCCCTGGGCCTGCTGATGGCCAACTCGGTGGGCGCCCGGCGGCCGCTGGCCTTCATCGAGGACACCGCGGTCGACCCCACGCACCTGGCCGAGTACACCGCCCGGTTCAAGGACGTGCTGGACCGGCACGACCTGGAGGCGGGCTTCTACGGGCACTGCTCGGTCGGCTGCCTGCACATCCGCCCGTTCGTCGACCTGAGCCAGCCCGGCCAGGTCGAGGTGATGCGCTCGGTGGCGGTGGAGATCAAGGACCTGGTCCGCGAGTACGGCGGGGTGAACTCCAGCGAGCACGGCGACGGGCTGGCCCGCAGCGAGTTCAACCGCGAGCTGTTCGGCGACGACCTCTACGAGGCGATGCGGCAGGTCAAGGGCCTCTTCGACCCGCAGGGCACGCTGAACCCGGGCAAGATCGTCGACTCCCCGGCGATGACCGAGCACCTGCGGGACGCCAACCCGCCGACGCCCGGCCCGCTGCGCACCCGGCTGCAGTTCGACGTCGTCGGCGGGATGTTCGGCGCCGCCGACCGCTGCATGAACATCGGGCTGTGCCGCAAGTCCACGACCGGGGCGATGTGCCCCTCCTACATCGCCACCCGGATGGAGGAGCACTCCACCCGCGGCCGGGCCGGCGCGCTGGTCAAGGCCCTCAGCGAGGGCGACCCGCACACCGCGCTGGCCGACGAGCGGCTGCACGAGGTGCTCGACCTCTGCCTGATGTGCAAGGCGTGCAAGAGCGAGTGCCCGCTGGGCGTCGACGTCTCGGCGATGAAGAGCGAGGCGCTGGCGGCCAAGCACGACGTGCACGGCACCCCGCTGCGGTCACGGGCGTTCGGGGCGATCCGGACGCTCAACCGGCTGGGCTCGGCGACCGCACCGCTGTCGAACCTGCCGCTGAAGATCAAGCCGCTGCGGGCGCTGATGGACGCCCGCCTCGGCATCGCCCGCCAGCGCGACCTGCCGGTCTTCCACCGGACGACGCTGATGCGCTGGTTCAAGCGGCACGAGGCCCCGACGGCGCTGACCCAGCAGCCGGTCACCATGCTGGCCGACTCGTTCACCAGCTACACCGAGCCGGGCATCGGCCAGGCCGTGGTGCGGCTGCTGGAGGCCGCCGGGCACCCGGTGCGGCTGGAGAGCAAGGGCTGCTGCGGCCGGGCGAGCATCTCCAAGGGCATGCTGGACGACGCCCGGGGCAAGGCCCAGAAGCTGGCGGCGAACCTCTGCGAGGGCTCCGAGCCCGGTTCGCCGATCGTCGGCTGCGAGCCCTCCTGCATCCTCACGCTGCGGGCCGAGCACGTGGAGCTGCTGCCCGACGACCCGAACGTCGCCGACGTCGCGGCGCGGGTGAAGCTGCCCGAGGAGCTGCTGGTCGAGGCGATCGACGACGGCCGGCTGCGGCTGCGCGAGGACAGCTGGCTGGCCGGGCGGACCGTGGTCTTCCACGGCCACTGCCACCAGAAGGCCGAGGCCGGGACGGCGGCCACGGTCGCCCTGCTGTCGCGGATCCCCGGGGTCACGGTGCAGGAGCTCGACGCGGGCTGCTGCGGCATGGCGGGGTCGTTCGGGTTCGAGTCCGAGCACTACGACGTGTCCCTGCAGGTGGGGGAGGACCGGCTCTTCCCGGCGGTCCGGGCCGCCGCACCCGACGCGGTCATCGCCGCGACCGGGGTGTCCTGCCGCCAGCAGATCTTCCACGGCACGCAGCGCACGGCCTGGCACCCCGCCGAGCTCGTGCTCGAGGCGCTGTCCCTGGAGGCGCGGGCCACCAGCTGACCGGTGCCGGCCGCAGAGCCGGCAGTCACCGCTCCCCGACGGGCGGCGACCGGACCCCAGTGGTCCGGTCGCCGCCCGTCGTCGTCCGTGGCGACGCCGCTGCGGGCGCACGGCCGAGTGACCGGGACCGCCGTGGCGGTGGCGGGTCTCACTCCGATGAGTTGTTGCAGACACCAACCAACAGGTGCAACATGGTTGCTGTCTACACGTACCGGGCGCGAGCCCGGTGACCGACGGAACAGGGGACGACGTGGCACTCACCCGGGAGACGTCCGAGCGGATGACCGCCGGAGTGGCCCGGCTGGTCCGTACCGCCAAGCACCTGGGCACCCGGGTGGCCGCCGACCTCTACGGCGACCTGCCCTCCTTCGGCTGGGCGCTGCTGGCCCCGCTGGAGCGCGAGGGCGCGCAGCGCTGCAGTGCCCTGGCCGGCCACGCCGGCGTCGACGTCTCGGTGGTCAGCCGCCAGGTGTCGGCGCTGGAGCGGTCCGGGCTCGTCGAGCGCCGCCCCGACCCCCTCGACGGGCGGGCCAGCCTGATCAGCCTCAGTGACGCCGGTGCCGCCGCGCTCGCCCACACCCGGCAGGTGCGGGGTCAGTGGGCGGTCGAGGCGCTGTCGGACTGGACCGAGGAGGAGGCGCAGCAGTTCAGCCGCCTGCTCGACAAGCTCGCCGACGGCCTCGATCGCGCCGGCCACCGGCGGCCCGCCGCCTGACCCCGGCGGCCCGCTGGGCCGCCGTCCCGGACCACCCGCACTGCACCACCCGCACTGCACCACCAGGAGAGACGCAGATGAGCACCCCCGCACCCGTCCGGCCCGCGGCCGGACCCGCCGCCGACCCGGCGGCCGCCCCGGCCGAGCAACAGGGCCGGATGACCCACCGGGAGATCCTCAGCGCCCTGTCGGGGATGTTGCTGGCGATGTTCGTCGCCTTCCTGTCCTCGACGGTGGTCTCGAACGCACTGCCGACGATCATCACCGACCTGCGCGGCAGCCAGAGCCAGTACACCTGGGTGGTCACCGCCACGCTGCTGGCCTCCACCGCCTCCACCCCGATCTGGGGCAAGCTCGCCGACCTGTTCAGCAAGAAGCTGCTGATCCAGATCGCGATCGTGGTCTTCGTCGTCGGCTCGATGCTCGCCGGGCTCTCCCAGTCGGTGCCCACCCTGATCGGCTGGCGGGTGCTGCAGGGCCTGGGCCTGGGCGGCCTGCAGGCGCTGGTGCAGATCGCCATGGCCGCGATGATCAGCCCGCGGGAGCGCGGCCGGTACTCCGGCCTGCTCGGCTCGGTCATGGCGGTGGCGACCGTCGGTGGGCCGCTGATCGGCGGCCTGCTGGTGGACACCAGCTGGCTGGGCTGGCGCTGGTGCTTCTTCGTCGGCGTCCCGTTCGCCGCCGTGGCCCTGGTGCTGCTGCAGCGCACCCTGCACCTGCCGGTCACCAAGCGGGCGGTCTCGATCGACTACCTCGGCGCGGCCTTCCTGACCGCGGGCGTCTCGGCGCTGCTCATCTGGGTCACCCTGGCGGGCGACAGCTTCGCCTGGGCCTCGCTGGAGACCGCGCTCTTCGTCGGCGGTGGGGTGCTGGCCATCGTGGCGTTCATCGTGACCGAGCTGCGGGCGGAGGAGCCGATCGTCCCGCTGCGGCTCTTCCGCGACCGCACCACCACCCTGGCGATCGTCGCCAGCGTCGCGATCGGCGTGGCGATGTTCGGCTCGACGGTCTTCCTCGGCCAGTACCTGCAGATCTCTCGCGGCTACTCGCCCACCGCGGCCGGCCTGCTCACCATCCCGATGGTCGGCGGACTGCTCGTCTCCTCCACCGTCTCCGGGATCCTGATCACCCGCACCGGCTTCTGGAAGCGCTACCTGGTCGCCGGCTCGCTGCTGGTGGCCGTCGGGTTCGGCCTGCTGGCCACGATCGACCACGCCACGAACATGGTCGTGCTGTGCGTCTTCCTCGCCGTGCTCGGTGCCGGCATCGGCATGACCATGCAGAACCTCGTGCTGGCCGTGCAGAACACCGTCGCCGCCACCGACCTGGGTGCGGCGAGCTCCGCGGTCGCCTTCTTCCGCAGCCTGGGCGGCACGATCGGCGTCTCGGTGCTCGGCGCCGTGCTCTCCAGCCGGGTGGGCGGCCTCATCCAGTCCGGCCTGGCCGACGTCCCGGGTGCGGCGGCCGCCGCCGGCTCCGGCGACGTCGGGCTGGCCTCCCTGGCCGACGCGCCGGCGCCGATCCGCGAGCTGATCCAGGTCTCCTACGGTGACGCGACCGGGCGGGTCTTCCTGATCTCGGCGGTGCTGTCGATCATCACGATCCTGGCGATCCTGTTCATCCGCGAGGTCGCGCTGCGCACCGAGTCCGGTGACGAGCGGCTCCAGGGTGAGCGCCCGGTCGAGCCGAACACGACCGCGGACGTCGACGACCAGCTCGCCGGCCGGACGCCGGCGGCCCAGCGGGCCTGACCCCGCCCGGACGCGACGGAGGCCCGTCTCCCTCGAGGGGGACGGGCCTCCGTGGCGTGCGGCGCCGGCCCGTGCGGGCCCGGCTGCCAGGTCGGACTAGACCAGTGCGGCGTCCAGGGAGATGTCGACGGCGGCGAGCGCCTTGCTCACCGGGCAGCCGGCCTTGGCGGCCTGGGCGGCCTTGTCGAAGCCGTCGGCGTCCAGGCCGTCGACCTCACCGCGGACGGTGATCTTGATGGTGGTGATCGTCGGGGCGCCGTCCTGCTGGCCCAGGGTGACGTCGGCGCTGACCTCCAGCGACTGCGTCGTGCCGCCGGCCTTGCCGATCTCGCTGGACAGGGCCATGGCGTAGCAGGACGAGTGCGCCGCGGCGATGAGCTCCTCGGGGCTGGTGGTGCCCCCGGCCTCCTCGGCGGTCCGCTTCGGGAAGCTGACGTCGAAGGTGCCGACCTTGGAGCTGGAGAGCTCGACCTGGCCGGACCCCTCCTGCAGCGAGCCGTTCCAGGCAGTGCGTGCGGTACGGGTGGGCATCGGACCTCCTCTTCGATGGTGACCGCCGGGCGCGGGCTGCGCTCCGGCCGGTCACCGTGCTGTCCCAGACAACCTCACCGGGACGACGGTGTTCCCGCCACCCGGGGTCGGGCACCTCGGGCCACCTCGTGCGACCGGCCGCGCAGGCGTGCGGACAGGGGTCGGCGCCCGTGCCGGGGGGTGTGCGTCGACGCCGTGCCAGGCACGTCCCGAGCCCGTGGGGCGCAGAGGAGGAGGGGGCCACCCCGCGTGGGGGCGGTGGGGGCCCGTCTCAGGCGGGGGCGTCCACGCGGGCGTCGGAGACCCGTGCGGTGATCAGCCGCAGCTGGCTCTTGAGCTCGTCGAACTGCTGCTGGTCCAGCGCCAGGGCGTCGATCATCTGGCTCGAGATGGCGCACGCCGGGCCCTCGAGGGCGCGGCCTGCGTCGGTGAGCCGGACCGAGACCGAGCGCTCGTCGTCCGCCCGGCGGTGCCGGGTGACCAACCCGGCGGTGGTGAGCCGCTTGAGCAGGGGGGAGAGCGTGCCCGAGTCGAGCGCCAGGCGGGAGCCGAGCTGCCCGACGGTCTGGCCGTCCTCCTCCCACAGGAGCATCAGCACCAGGTACTGGGGATAGGTCACGCCCAGCTCGTCCAGCATCGGCCGGTAGCGGGCCGTGACGGCCCGGGAGGCGGCGTACAGGGCGAAGCAGAGCTGGTCGTCGAGTGCCACGCTCGGCGACGGGGTGTCCGACATGGGCCCCACAGTAGGACGCCATCCGGCCGTAGACCGCCGTGTGCTTCGTCTCGGCACTGAGTTGTCGTCTGCAAACGTTCCCGCCGGCCGCGTGCGCGGCGTACTGGACGAGCGGAGTTGAGCGGAACAGACTCAACTCCTGCTCCGTTGGACCAGCCGGGACGTCCCCCGTCGCGCGTCCCGCAGTGGCACGTCGCCCAGTCGCAGAGAGGACACCCGCACCGACCATGCAGAGCAAGCTCACCACCCGTTCGCAGGAGGCGGTCGCCGCCGCCCAGCGCCTCGCGGTCGACCGCGGCCAGGCCGCCCTGGAGCCCCTGCACCTGCTCGTCGCCCTGCTCGAGCAGCCCGACGGCATCGCCGGCCCGCTGATGCAGGCGACCGGTGCCGACCCGGCCGACGTCCGGGCGAAGGCCGACGCCGCCCTGCGCCGCATGCCCAGCGTCAGCGGCGCCACCGTCGCCGCCCCGGCGCCGTCCCGGGAGCTGCTGCGGGCGATCAACGCCGCCGGCGAGCAGGCCAGCGCGCTCGGTGACGAGTACGTCTCCACCGAGCACCTGCTGGTCGGGCTGGCCACCACCGAGGGCGAGGCCGGGGCGGTGCTCACCAGCGCCGGGGCCACCCGCGAGGCGCTGGTCGCCGCCTTCCGCACCGTGCGGGGCAACCGCAAGGTCACCAGCCCCGACCCGGAGAGCACCTTCCAGGCGCTGGAGAAGTACGCCGTCGACCTGACCGAGCGGGCCCGTGAGGGCAAGATCGACCCGGTCATCGGCCGCGACACCGAGATCCGCCGGGTCGTGCAGGTGCTGTCTCGGCGCACCAAGAACAACCCGGTGCTGATCGGTGAGCCCGGCGTGGGCAAGACCGCCATCGTCGAGGGCCTGGCCCAGCGGATCGTCGCCGGTGACGTCCCCGAGAGCCTCAAGGGCAAGCGGCTCATGGCGCTGGACCTGGGCTCGATGGTCGCCGGCGCCAAGTTCCGCGGCGAGTTCGAGGAGCGGCTCAAGGCCGTGCTCCAGGAGATCACCGACGCCGAGGGGCAGGTCGTCACCTTCATCGACGAGCTGCACACCATCGTCGGCGCCGGCGCGAGCGGCGACTCCGCGATGGACGCCGGCAACATGATCAAGCCGATGCTGGCCCGCGGCGAGCTGCGGATGGTCGGTGCCACGACCCTCGACGAGTACCGCGAGCACATCGAGAAGGACCCTGCCCTGGAGCGCCGCTTCCAGCAGGTCTACGTGGGCGAGCCCTCCGTCGAGGACACGATCGGCATCCTGCGCGGGCTCAAGGAGCGCTACGAGGTGCACCACGGGGTGCGGATCACCGACGCCGCGATCGTCGCCGCCGCCACCCTGTCCGACCGGTACGTCACCGCACGGTTCCTCCCCGACAAGGCGATCGACCTGGTCGACGAGGCCGCCAGCCGGCTGCGGATGGAGATCGACAGTCGCCCGGTCGAGGTCGACGAGGTCGAGCGGGTCGTCCGCCGGCTGGAGATCGAGGAGATGGCGCTGGCCAAGGAGGACGACCCGTCGTCCCTGCAGCGGCTGGCCGCGCTGCGCGACGAGCTGGCCGACCGCCGCGAGGAGCTCGACGAGCTCACCGCCCGGTGGCAGCAGGACAAGACCGCCATCGACCGCATCCAGCGCTCCAAGGAGGAGCTGGAGGCGACCCGGCTGGAGGCCGAGCGCGCCGAGCGGGACGGCGACCTGGCCCGGGCGGCCGAGCTGCGCTACGGCCGGATGCCGGCCCTGGAGCGGGCGCTGCGGGAGGCCGAGTCGACGGTGGCCGCCGGTGAGTCGATGCTCAAGGAGGAGGTCGGCGCCGACGACATCGCCGAGGTCGTGCAGGCCTGGACCGGCATCCCGGCCGGCCGGCTGCTGGAGGGGGAGACCCAGAAGCTGCTGCGGATGGAGGACGAGCTCGCCCAGCGGGTGGTCGGCCAGCCCGACGCCGTCCGGGCCGTCGCCGACGCCGTGCGCCGGGCCCGGTCCGGGGTCGCCGACCCCGACCGGCCGACCGGGTCGTTCCTCTTCCTCGGCCCCACCGGCGTCGGCAAGACCGAGCTGGCCAAGGCGCTGGCGGAGTTCCTGTTCGACGACGAGCGGGCGATGGTCCGGATCGACATGAGCGAGTACTCCGAGAAGCACTCGGTGGCGCGGCTGGTCGGTGCCCCGCCCGGCTACGTCGGCTACGAGGCCGGCGGCCAGCTCACCGAGGCGGTGCGGCGGCGCCCCTACACCGTGGTGCTGCTCGACGAGGTGGAGAAGGCCCACCCGGACGTCTTCGACGTGCTGCTCCAGGTGCTGGACGACGGCCGGCTCACCGACGGCCAGGGCCGCACCGTCGACTTCCGCAGCACGATCCTGGTGCTCACGTCCAACCTCGGCTCGCAGGTGATCGCCGACCAGTCGATCCCCGAGGAGAGCCGGCGCCGTGCCGTGCAGGACGTGGTCCGTTCGCACTTCAAGCCGGAGTTCCTCAACCGGCTGGACGACGTCGTCACCTTCCGGGCGCTGGGCTCCGACGAGCTCGCCGGCATCGTCGACATCCAGGTCGGGGTGCTCGCCCGCCGGCTGGCCGCTCGCCGGCTCACGCTGCACGTCACCGACGCGGCCCGCGAGTGGCTGGCGCTCAACGGGTTCGACCCCGTCTACGGTGCCCGCCCGCTCCGGCGGCTGGTGCAGTCGGCGATCGGTGACCAGCTGGCCCGTGCCTTGCTGAGCGGCGACATCCGGGACGGCGACGAGGTGCTGGTCGACTGGCCGGCCGACGTCGCCGACGGCGACACCGGGCTGAGCGTGACCCGGGCCCCGGCCCCGGGGGCCGACCCCGGCCCGGGAGCCGGCGCCGCGGCCCCGGCGGCTCCGCTGGCGCTGGGGTCCGGCACCGAGTGAGCACCCGTGCCCCCCGTCCGCTGCGGCGGACCGCGGGCCCCGCCGTGTGGGGGGGCCGGCGGCGTGGCGAGCCCGCATTCCCCGTGCCCGGACAGCCCGGATTCGCCAATATAAACCG
>NZ_JBJJTJ010000041.1:0-26914 GCF_054177765.1 Modestobacter lacusdianchii
GCCTGCACGGCGAGATCGGCCTCGTTCCACCGGCCGAGCACGAGGACACCTTCTACCGGCACAACATCGCGGCGGCTACCGTCGCCGCGTCAGTTCCGAGTCTCCACTGAACCCGGGGCGGGACAGCCCTCAGTCAAGATGCGCCGATACAACTCCACGGCAGTCGAGCGGTCGCCCCGTTGGGCCGCCAGTTCAGCAAGCTGTTGCCAGGCTTCAACGACGTGGAAGAACAAGCCATCCGGCTCCTCTGTCGCCCGGTGCAGCAACTCGCGTGCCGCCTCGACCTTCCCGACTGAGCGGAGCTTCGATGCCTTCAGAAGGAGGTACTGCTGACGGCCTGTCTTGCGGGCGCGGGACAGCCGCCTCTCAAAATCCGCCCGCGCGTCGTCGTCCCATGTCGGGCTGCGATACCACTCATCGGCCACGGCGAACATCCTCGCTTCACTAGGGACACGGTCATGCTCTGTGTCCTGCGTGTCCGTAAAGCCGCCTTGAGGACCAACTGGCCGCCGGGTGTCTTTCGGCGGGTTAGCTCGCCCAGCCGGCGAGGAAGCCCGCCACCTGGTGCGAGGCGTGTCGTTCGAGGCCATCGCCGCTGATGTCGTAGCTGGCCAGGGTCGTCTCGGGACGGGTGTGGCGCAGCAAACGCTGGATGTCGCGCAGCGGGATGCCCTGATTGAGCCCGACCGTGCCGACGGTGCGGCGGAGTGCGTGCGGTCCGATCGGCCGGGTGATGCCGGCGACCCGGGCAGTGCGGGCGACGTAGCGATGCACTGATCAGCGGTCCATGCCTGCGCCCGTGCGGGTGCGCAGCAGTGGTCCGCTGCTACGTCCGGCGAGAGCCTCGTGGATCGCCGGCAGGGCAGGGAGGGGTATCGGCACGCGGGCGGGCTTGTCGCCCTTGCCGATGAAGTTCAAGGTCACATAGCCCCGGACGTTGGTGAGGGACTCCACCGTCAGGCCGGCCATCTCACTGGCGCGTAGACCCATCATGCCGCCCAGGACGGCGATCGCGTGGTGTGCCGGAGTGAGTGAGCGGGCGGCGGTCAGGTATGCGGCGTATTCCAGGACAGTGAGCACCTCGCGGCGCTGTAGCTCCCGGTGAACTTTTGGTCGGGGGATGCGGGCGCAGGGGTTCTGGTTGATCAGGTCCTCGTCGTGGGCCAGTCGGTACATGCTGGCGACTGCGTCGTAGTGCGCCGCGACCGAGGCCCGGGACAACCCAGAGTCGGCGACCGAGCGCAGCCACAGCTCGATGTCGGCGCGCCGGGCGGCTTGCGGGTCGATCCCGCGGTCGGCGCACCAGGTCATCCAGCGAGGGAGGTAGGTCGCGTAGGTGCGTTGGGTGGAGACCTTGAACCGGGACAGCCACCATGCCGCGAGGTCGTCCCAAGGGGCGTGACCGGAAATCGGCAGGACGACAGGGCGGACGGGCAACGGCGGCCTCCCTTGGCATACGGGGCGGGAAGTCTCCGCCAACCCGCTCCGCGGCAGCGGCGGGAGAACGCGGAAGGGGCGAGCCCTCACCCGAGGGAGCGACAAGAGGGCACCGGGGTTCCCCTGGCGGTCACGCTCTGCTGCGGGTGTCCTTGAGCGGCCCACTCAGGGACAGCCCGGCCGGTCCTCCGCCCGTCGCTCGCTCGCGTGGCATGGTGCTCGGCCATGGAAAGGATCGGCGAGGCAGACCAGCGTCCAGGGGAACCAACTGACCTCACGGCGGCCATCGTGTCGACGTTCGTGCTGGACGGGCTGGAGCCGCTCCGACTGGTGGTGCATCACGACGACGGCACCTGGACTTTCGCATGCGGCACGACGGCCGATGTCGAACACCTCGTGACCGTGCACGCCGAGCACATGTTCCGCCGGTTCGGCTACGACCTCTTTCACCTTCGCGATCTGCAGACCGGCTACATCGCCGAGCGGGACGCACCGGGCGACGAGTGGCTCATCTCCCCATTCCAGGAGCCTTGAGCCGTCGCGCGAGTCGGGTGATGACGTGTCCCGGAGGCCGCCCTGCGGGCGGGCATGGCTGTCCCTGAGCGGCCCACCTAGGGACAGCGGCGTCACAGTCCTCTGGGTGGCGCAGGCGCGCGCCTGGTGCACAGCGGGTCGGCATCTTGGGGCCGCTCCCCGTGCTCCAGCTCGTGGACACACTCGCCGCACTCCAAGCCGTCAATGGCTGGCGTGCCGGGATGTTCGCGCCAGTCGTGACCGCAGGAGGGGCAGTCCCCGTAGAAGCGGAGGCGCCGCGAGCCAGGACGCAGGACCCACTCCTGGCCGTCGACGACGATCCTCAACACCGAGTGCGAACAGACGAGACCGCGCCTGCGCTCGACGCGTCCCTCACCGCGTAGGTATGCGCGGACGACCAGCGTCAGGTCGCGGAGCACCGCTTCCTTGTCCTCTTCCGCGTCGTCGTAGTCCAGCAGGAAGGTAGAGACGCCGAGGTCGAAGATGTCGGCGTCGAACCACTCGTATGAAGCACGCAATCCGGCGTGGCGCTGACCATCTGCGCTGGTCAGCCGGACACGGTGCATGTGCGGGTCTGTCGGCTCTGTCGAGTACGTCGCGTCGACGTCCGCGTCGAAGACTTCGGCCACCACCCGCCGCAGAAGAGCCTCCACGTCGATCGCCACGGAGATGCAGCCTGCCACGCCCATACGCGGCGACGCTCACAAGGCGTGGGGTCGGAGCAGCGGGGAGGATGTGTCTGAAGCCGCCCTCACGGCGAGCCGGCCGGTGTCCCATAGCGGCCCACTTAGGGACAGTCAGTCCATGAGCTGTTGGTACTTCTCTCTGAACTGAGTTATCGGCATGGTCGGCAAGTCCGCGCGAACCTCCTGCAGAAGTCGCTCAACCTCGTGGGGACCGGCGGCTCGCGGGCGGAGTAGGGCCCATCGTCCGCCGGTGTGGTCCTCGACCAGCACCCTGTCGCCCCGCCAACGCCGACGCCTGTAGTGGGCGACCAATGAGTCTTCGACCGGGACGTGCTCTAGGTCGGGCGGTACGCGGGAGCACATGTCGGCGTCGTCCCGATCACCGTGGTCCTCTTCGATGGTGCAGTCGACGCAGTGAGTGACCGAGAGCAAGACTCCGGGGTGATACGTCCACACGTGCCCGCAGTCAGGGCACAGGCTGTCGGTCACGACGGACGACGCTAGTCGCGGAGGGGGAGGCGCGACTATCCCGTGGGCCGCCTTGTGGGCGGTGTCCCTGAGCGGCCCACTCAGGGACACCGCGTCGCCCGCCCATCGTGGCCAGCCGGACTCTAGGGTTCGAGCTGTGATCGAGGGCCAGCCGTGGGACGAGTACCGCAAGGCGAAGCTCCCTGAGGGCTGGACTTATCCGCTCGGGCAAGAGCGGATCGCCGAGGCTCTCAGGGACGTCGGCGCGGCTGTTGGTTCCCTCAGCCTAGGAAGACCTGACCTACCGCCGAAGTCACAACGGTTGACCGTGTTCGACGTCATGTGGCTCGGGGACGCGGCACCTGGCTACTTCGGTCCGGCGAGTTCAGGCCGGAGCTGCCTCCTCATGAGGTGGACCGCTGTTCCGGTGGCCGACCGGAGCGAGGTAGTGCGCCAGTTGGATGGCGGCATCCTGCGTCGCGGCTGCGAGTGGGCGGCTGCGGCTCTCAAGCGTGGCAACGCCTGGTCGGCGACAGAGCACCGGTTCTGGGTTACCTACGTTGACGGCCAGGTCCGAGTCTCCGAAGACTGAGCGTCGGGGCATTACTGGCCTTACAGCGAGTGTCCCTAAGGCCGCCCTCTCGGCGAGCCAGCCGGTGTCCCATAGCGGCCCACTAACGGACACCTGCTACCGGTCTGCGTTCCAGATGGCCAAGTCTCCGCCCGGCGTGCAGACGACCTTCTCGCCCTGGCGACCGTCGTAGGACCAGGCCTCGTAGTCCGGGTCGCGTCCACACGAGACCGTCGCGCCGCCCAAGGTGAACGAAAGTCTCCCGCGTGAGTCGATGTCCACTGCACTCACTTCGCCGCCCAGTAGGGGTAGGAGCAAGGCGACCCCGTCGGGGGTGTACGGCCGGACGAGAGCATCGTCGCCGGTCGAGACTCCGATCGTCGACCACAGAGAGACGGTTGAGTGGGTGAAGCGGAGCTGTGCATCGGCGGCGCCCACGCAGAGCTGGTCGAGGGACTGTCCGAGCAGCTCCTGGGCGAGTGCAGTGGCGTGCGCGGCATCGTCCGTGGGCATCTTCGGACGGTAGCGCCGCCTGTTGTGGGTGTTCCAGAGCGGCCTATTCAGAGACAGTTGGCAGTGAGCGAGTGCCCGGCCTACTGGCGACGAGGCGCGCGGTCGGACAGAGGCCAGTACGGGCTCCACCCCGGATCGCCGCGCGCGGTGCGGTCGACAGCTTCAGCGTTGTCGGCGGCCATGTTCACCGCCAGATGCTCGGCGGCGTAGACCACGTCTTCGCGGTCGTCCGGGTAGCTCGTTCCGTGGTTGAACAGCATGAGCAACCACTCCGTGGTGCCGCGAGGGCGCTCGACCCGCATTTCTGCGGACAGCTGCTCTGCGATGTCGGACGGACAGCCGGCGTCGCGCAAGGCCGTCTTCAGTGCCTCGGCCAGCCACGGCTCGACAACGGGCGGCTGACCGGAGGGCACCGCGAAACGGTATCGCCATGCTGCCCCGCGCGTCTCTGAAGCCGCCTTCTGAGACACGCACCGGCCGCTGGCTCGAACGTGGCTCCTCGGAGGAACCCGGAGATGTGCTCGGCTAGGTCGGCTCCTCGGGTTACTCCCTCTGCGTCACCCGTGCTCGTCGGCCCGAAAACGGTTGGGTATCGGTCAGTCCGTTAACGGGCGTTTTGGGTCACCGCTCGATGCGCCGACGTCCTTTGGACCGTGGCCCTCAGTGGCCCATGAAGGGACAGATCGTTCAGCCGGCAGCCGCGGTGCGACGCACGTCGTCCGCGGTCAACCGTGCCTTGTACGGGTCACTCATTGAACCCGTGATCGTCGGGCTGGCCCATTCGACGATGTGAGCGAGGGTCTCGTCGTCGGGTCCGTCAGACCGCAGGTGGTCGGGGAGTTCGAGGGCGTCGAGGCCGGCGGTCGTCGTCTCCCGGTCAGGCAGGAGCAGGTAGTAGGCGGTCCACGTTCGAAGGAACGCGTTGAGGTCTTCCCCGATGATGCCCATGCAGCCGGGCTCGAAGATCGCACCGATCTTGGCGATGATCGGCCGTGTCTCGGTGGCCGGTAGCCACAGTCCCACCGGGTCTCCGTTGCCGTCGTTGCTGAACAGCACGAGCTCGTCCGGGACTGGCCACCCCCATTCGCGATGTGTTGCGGACGCCTGCGCGACGCTGAGCTCACCGTCGGTCTGCAACGGGTACAAGACGCAATTGCCCCCGAGCCAGGATCCACCGTCGTGCCGCTGGTACAGCTCTCGGAACGCATCCGGCAGGGGTCGTCCGATCGACTGCTCGACGGAGTCCAGCTCGTCGGGTGACGCGGGAGGCCGAGGCTCGTGGAGCCACGCGGTCGCCGTCCAGGCCCGCCAGATGCGCTCGTCGAGTTCGGACATGCTGGGGACCCTAGGCCGACACCAGCGCGAACATTTAAGTCCCTGTCCCATCCACCGCGTGTTGGGCTGCCCCGAGTCCAGCTGAGTCGTCGGGAGTGGGGATCTCACCTTGCGACAGGTCAGACTGCGGGCCGTGGAGCTACGCGAGCACATCCTCGGCTACCTGGTCACGCCGGGAGCTGACACGCGCTTCGGTGACCCCTACTTGCTCCGCCACGTCGCTGCGCAGGCAAGCCGGCCCCAGCACGAGGTGGCGGAGGCGCTCTGGGGTCTTGTCGGCGAGGGCCTGGCCTACATCGACAAGGTCGGTCAGGGGTCGAGCACAGACAACTGGCGCTGGCGGGCGAGCGCCCGGGGGATCAAGGCGGCAACGACAGGGCGCTGGGAACCGCATGACCCGGACGGATACCTCCTCCGTCTCCGACGAGCCGAACCAGGCGTCGACGCTTTCGCCCTCGTTTACCTCGAGGAAGCGCTGCGAGCGTTCAACGCACAGTGCTTCCTGGCTTCCTCCGTCATGCTCGGCGTGGCATCCGAGCGGGTGGTGAACGAGCTGGCTGTGTCGATGGTCCAGTCCTTCGGCCCCTCGGCCGAGAAGCTGCGCAAGGCCGTAGAGAACCCGCGTACGTCGCAGAACGCCCGGTTCGAAGAAGCGCGCAAGCTCCTGGACTCCCACCGCGGCCGCGTGCCTGAAGGGCTCGCTGACAGCCTCAGCCTTGATGCGGTGACCGACCTACTGCGCCTGACGCGCAACGATGCGGGGCACCCCACTGGAACCGAGATCGATTACGACACTGCCTACACGCACTTGCAGATGGCAGCGGCCTACTTGATGAAGATGACTCGGCTGGCGCACCACTTCGCTCGTTCGGCCCATGACGCGCACGTTTGAACTGACAGTGCTCCGCCGATAAGGCCCCGTTCTGTCGGCTTCGCATCGACGCGTTCTCCTCTAGAGCGAAGGGAGTTGTGCTCGGTTGTGCCGTGCGCCGAGCTGCCTGTCGCGTGCCCCGGCCGGCGATGGTGCGCGGTCTGGTGTCGGCCGGGTGATGTCGGGCCGAGCGTGGGAGCGGACGCAGTCGTGGGTCTACCCCGGTTCGGTCGGCCGGCCGGTGAGCCGCCTCCCTGGGTTCGAAGGCCTGGCATTTAGTCCGCAAGGAGTCCGCAGAAGTCCGCAAAACGGTCGTTTTCAGCCAGCCGGACCCAACATCGCTCAACAGCAAAAGCCCAGGTCAGACGCATCTATCATCGAACATTGTCGACGTCCGAACACCCCGTCGACGTTCCGCTTCAACGTCTGACTTGGCGCGAACCAGCTGCTCGAGGGCCCGTCAGCAGTCTGGTGTCCGCCGGCCACGGCGCGGTTGCGCTGGCCGGAGCCCAGCACGAGGAACACCTGCGCGTGGCCGTGGCCGGCCGCGACCTGATCGGTCCGGCGAAGGCCGGGCCGATGGAGCGGTACGAGATCAGTGCGGGTGGCGCGTTCCGGCTGCTGGTGGGCACCTCCTCGCGGACGAACCGGGAGCTCGTCGACATCGCCGAGCAGTCGTGCGCCACCGGCGCGCTGCCCGGCGCAGAGTGAGGCCCACGCCGCACCTCCGACCACCGGCTGGCCCGAGGGTCTCGGTGATCCAGTCCGGACCTGCCCGGCGGTCATGGAGTCGGCCCGGCCGTCGGGCCGGCCGGCTGGAGAACGTCCCCGGAACGGGGCCAGCGCTCATCGTGTCGCGGCCTGCGTCGCGGGAGCGCTCAGTCGGCGGAAGTACGGGGTGCGTGAGGCATCTCGCCGGTCGAGACCAGTTCCTCGGCGATCTCGACGAGCTTGCGGTTGGTGTGGGACGACACGCGGGTGAGCGCGGTGAACGCCTGGGCGCCGGTGAGCTTGTGCCGTTCCATCAGGATGCCCTGCGCCTGGCCGATCAGCTCCCGGGAGTCCAACGCCGTCCGGAGCCGCTGCTCCTGCTGGGCGCCGGCGAGCGCGATGGCCGCGTGGCTGGCGAAGACCAGCCCCACCGACTCGGACTCCTCCGTGAACGCGCGCGGGTGGCGGGCGTACAGGTTGAGCGCTCCGAGGTTGCCCGAGGTCACGAAGAGCTGGAAGGACAGCATGCTGCCGATGCCGAGCCCCGCGGCGCCCTCGGTGAACGAGGGCCAGCGCTCCTCGGCGCCGAGGTCGTCGATCCGCACCGTCACCTGCTCGTAGATGGCGTCCAGGCACGGCCCTTCACCGAGGCGGTCCTGAAGGACGTCCACCTCCCGGGGCATGTCACCGGTCGGGGCGCGCGACTCGACCTTCCGCCGGCCGGTGACCAGGGTGATGCCACAGTCGTCGGCGCCCGGGACGGACGTGACGGCGGAGCGGGTGATGGCCTCCAGCGTCGCTCCGACGTCGCCGTGCTCCTGCTGCAGCTCACGCGCGACCTGCCCCATGACCTCGCTGATGTCGGCTGCTGACTGCGGGGTCGTGCCTCCGGACTGCGCCAGTGGGAGCTGTGCTTCGTTGCTCTGCGCTGAGCGCCCTGCCCGGTCCGGCTCGTCCACCGCGCCAACGTAGTCGTCTGCTCGGCGGGGGGACCCTCGGTGCAGCACGGGGGCGACCCCGCTCGCCGGGTGTTCGACGAGTGGGGTCTTGACGTCGACCGGGCCCGGGCCCGTCGACGCCCGCTGGGGGCTGGCCGCGCAGGTCAGCCGGGACGGCGACGGCGGGAGCGGTCGGGCAGGGCGAACGTGCCCGTGTCGACCAGCTCGGCGGCGACGTCGCGGAGCTTGCGGTTGCTGGCCTGGCTGGCGGCGGCCAACAGCCCGAAGGCGTCGTCCCGAGTGATCTTGAAGCGTTCCATGAGGATCCCCTGGGCGGCGCCGATGTCCCGGCTCGCGCCGAGGGCCCGTTCGACCGAGGCGGTCTGCTCCCGCATCGTGCCGCCCCACACGGCCAGGGCCGCGTAGCTGCCCAGCGCGGGGAGGACCGGCAGCGCCTGGTCCAGGTCGAAGGCGTCCCGCTGGCGGGAGTAGAGGTTCAAGCCGCCGATGACCCGCTCGCCGTCGGCGTCCTCGTCGGATTCCAGGAACAACCGGTAGGACAGCATCGAGTGCACACCGAGCTCGGCACCGCGCCGGCCGAACTCCGGCCACTGCGAGGAGCTGGAGAGGTCGCCGAAGGAGACGGGGCGCTCGGCGACCGCGACGTCGATGCACGGCCCGCTGCGCAGCTCGTACTGGAGTCGGTCGACCTGCGCCACCAGCGGATCGGTGGCGCCGAGAGTCGTGAGGTCGCCGTGGCGGCCGACCCGGGTCAGGCCGGCGAAGTCGGCGCCGGAGATGACGTCGACGGCGATGCTGGTGATCGCTGATGCGGCCTCGGACGCGTCGCTGAAGCTGCGCAGCCGCTCGGCGACGTTGGTGTGCACGTCCACCAACAGCGCGGCGGGGATCGGCTCGGGAGCTGCCGACATCGGGCAGACCTCACTCCACGTCAGGGGACGAGGGCACGGTGATGCGCCACTGGTCCGAGGGGAAGGCCACTGTCGGACCTGCGGTCGACCGTACACGCCTCCAGACAGACCGCCGTCCGTGCTCCGCCGGCCTGCCGCCACCCGCCGGCTGCCCGTGTGGCCCGGCGGGGGCCGGGACGTCGCCGTCCAGTCCGCGGAGAGTCCGCACCCGTCCGCGGCACGGCCGTTCTCGACCAGCAGGTCCCAGGCACCGAACGGGCAGCTCAGCGCCGTGTCCTGTTGATCGTCGTCGACGCCCAGCACTCAGTCGACGTTCGGTCCCAACGCCTGAGCCCGCGGCCGGGCATGCTCGCCGTCAGGTGGGCGTTGGACTTCAGCAGTGGGCCGCCGGTGCCGATGTGCCCCGAGACCCGGCAGTCGGGTGGAGCAGACGAACGGCACGACCGAGGAGACGACGTGGACTACCTGAACCGCCTGCGGATGGAACGTCCGGTGCTCTTCTGGGTCGTCCTGCTGGTGGGCTTCTGGCTCGCCTTCCAGGTCGTGCTCTTCCTCGTCGCCCTGGTCATCGGGCCCTTCGGCCTGCCCTCCTGGGCGCCGATCGCCGTGGTGCTGGCGATCCTCGTCATCGTCGCCAGACGACAGCAGCGCTAGCCGCCGACGGCCGCGGCGCCCCGGTGATCGAGATGCCGGACGGCGCCAGGCGGGGATGCTGGGAGGGTCGTCCGCGCAGAGGAGCCCCGTGTCGTCCCGCAGCACCGCCGTCCGTGCCCGTGCCAGCCGCTGGACCCCACCGCCGGGACGGACCCTCCGCTTCCTCGGCGGGCTGGTCCTCTGCGCGCTGGCCGTCTGGCTGTCCCTGCAGGTCCAGCTCGGGCTGGCGCCCTGGGACATGCTGCACGCCGGTCTGAGCGAGCGGCTGGGGCTGTCCTTCGGCCTGGTGGTGATCCTGGTCGGGCTCGCCGTGCTGGTGCTCTCCGCCGCGCTCGGCGAGCGCCCGGGCATCGGCACGCTGGTCAACGTGCTCGGCGTGGGGTGGCTGATCGACCGGCTGCTGGCCACCTCGTGGCTGGACGACCTGCCCGACGCCGCCCTGGAGCTGCGGGTGCTGGCCCTGGTCGGCTCCGTGGTGCTGCTCGGCATCGGCGCCGCGCTCTACATCGGCGCGGCGTTCGGGGCCGGGCCGCGGGACAGCCTGATGGTCGCGTGCCACCACCACGGCTGGCCGATCGGCGCCTCCCGGGTGGGCATCGAGGTGACCGTGCTCCTGGTGGGCTGGCTGCTCGGCGGCGCCCTGGGGCTCGGCACCGTGCTGCTGGCGCTGGGCACGGGGCCGGTCGTGCAGCTCACCTTCCGGGTGCTCGGCGAGCAGCCGCCCAGCCGCCGGGTCCGCGCAGCGGCTCAGGTGCCGCAGAACGTCCGGTAGGCGCCGAAGTCGACCGGGGCGGGCTCGGCGTGGCGGGCCAGCTCGGGCCGCTCGTCGAACGGGCGGGTCACCGCCTCCAGCAGCCGGTGCAGCGGGTCGAGGTCACCGGCGGTCGCATCGGTCAGCGCCTCCTCGACCAGGTGGTTGCGGGGGATGTAGACCGGGTTGACCCGGTCCATCGCGTCGGCGTCCGGGCCGGTGGCGCGCCAGCGCTCCACCCAGGCGTCGAAGCCGGCGAGGTCGAGGAACAGGTCGCGGGTCGGCTCGACGTCGCCGCGGGCCACCCGGCCCAGCCCCCGGTAGAACGACGTGTGGTCGACGTGGTCGGCCTGCAGCAGGGGCAGCAGGTCGTCGGCCAGCGCAGTGACGACGGCGTCGTCCAGGCCCTCGGGCAGGCCGAGCTTGGCGCGCATGCCCGCCGTCCAGGCCGCGTTGTAGTGCGGGCGGAAGCCGCCGAGGGCGTCGACGGCGAGCGCGATCGCGCGCTCCTGGTCGTCGTCGAGGAGCGGCAGCAGCGCCTCCGCCAGCCGGGCGAGATCCCACTCGGCGACCACGGGCTGGTTGCCGTAGGCGTACCGCCCGCCGGTGTCGATCGAGCTGTAGACGGTGGCCGGGTCGAAGGCGTCCAGGAAGGCGCACGGCCCGTAGTCGATCGTCTCGCCGGAGATCGTCACGTTGTCGGTGTTCATCACCCCGTGCACGAACCCGACGAGCATCCACTGCGCCACCAGCGACGCCTGGGCGGCGACCACCGACTCGAACAGGGCCAGCGCCGGGCGCTCGGCCGACGCCGCCTCCGGGTGGTGCCGGGCGATGGCGTGGTCGGCGAGCCGGCGCAGCAGGTCGAGGTCACCGGACGCCGCGGCGTACTGGAAGCTGCCCACCCGCAGGTGGCTGCTCGCCACCCGGGCCAGGACGGCGCCGGGCAGCAGGGTCTCCCGGCGCACCGGCCGCCCGGTCGCCACCACGGCCAGCGCGCGGGTGGTCGGGATGCCGAGGGCGTGCATCGCCTCGCTGACCACGTACTCCCGCAGCATCGGTCCGACCGCGGCCAGCCCGTCGCCCCCGCGCGCGAACGGCGTGCGCCCGGAGCCCTTCAGGTGCAGGTCGCGCACTCGGCCGGCGGGGTCGATGAGCTCGCCGAGCAGCAGCGCGCGCCCGTCGCCCAGCCGCGGGTTGAACCCGCCGAACTGGTGCCCGGCGTAGGCCTGGGCCACCGGGGTGGCACCGGCAGGGACGTCGGCCCCGACCAGCAGACCGACGCCGGCTGCGCTGCGCAGGGCCGCCGGGTCGAGGCCCAGCTCGGTGGCCAGCGGCTCGTTGAGCAGCAGCAGCTGCGGGTCCGGCGCCTCCTCGGCCTGCCACGGCAGGGCCAGCTCCGGCAGCTCGTCGGCGAACCGGTGCCCGAGGCGAACGGTCGAGGGCAGGGCGACGCTCATGCCCTCGACGGTACGTCGGACGGCGCGGTCGGCCAGTCGGGCGGCGGGGGCGGGACACCGGCGGGCGGGGCCGGTGGGCGGGGTCGGTGGGCGGACGGCGGGGCCGGCCGGTCGATCAGCGGTCCGGGGTGGTCGCCGACCAGTCGATCCGGTCGGCCAGCGCTCGCAGCCGGGCGCCGCTCACCGGGTCCAGCGACGCCGCCCAGGCCACCCGGCCGAGCACGTGGTCGCGGAACGTCGCCGGGTCGCGGCCGCGCAGCTGGGTCGTCCAGCCGCGGGTCGCGCAGTTGTGCAGCAGCGCCCGCAGCGCGTCCCGCTCGTGCCGGGGCAGCGCCGGCCGGGTGTTGACCACCGCGCCGAGCACCGACTGCCGCCGCGCGTCGCTGGTCACCGACGTCTTCGCCGGGTTCACCCGGAAGCCCTCGTCGGCGACGATCCCGCTCACCAGCTCGGCGAACCGGCCGCGGCCGAGCCCCGGGTCACCGCTGAACGTCAGGTCGTCGACGTACCGGGTGTAGCGGGCGCCGAACGCCTCGGCCAGACCGGTCAGCCGGCGGTCCAGCCGGGCACAGGCGAGGTTCGCCAGCGCGGTGGACGTCGGCGCGCCCTGCGGCAGGTGCGGCACGGCCAGCAGCCGGCCGAGCAGGTGGTGCCGGTCGCGGGCCGCGGCGTCGGTCGGCACCGGCACCCTGCGCCACACCTGCGCCGGCAGCACGGTCGTGACCAGGCCGGTGACCACGTGCGCCACCGGTTCGGGCAGGCCGGCGACGCCGAGCAGCAGCCCGTGCACCCGCCGCGCCGGGATGCTGGCGAAGAACGCGGTCAGGTCCATCCGCAGCACCACGGCGCTGCCGGCGTGCGGGGCCACCGCCGTCCGCACCGACCGGCCGGGCACGCCGCCGTGCGCGGCGTCGTGCAGCGGGATCGGGGTGAGCACGTGCCGGAGCAGCCGCCGCTGGGCCTCCTTGAGCCGGGGCTTGGGCGCGGCCAGCAGGCGCACCCCGGACGGGCGGGGCACCATCCGCCAGCGGTAGTGCCGCAGCGGCTCGCCGACGGTGCGCTCCAGCCCGTGCAGGTCCGCGAACCAGGCGAGCTCACCGGCGTCGACGTCCAGCAGCCGGGCGACCGCCGCCTGGTCGGGGAGGTCGGCCACCGGCCAGCGCTGCCAGGCGAGCTCGGTCGGCCGGGGCGCCCAGCGCACCACCCGCGGGGGTGCCGCGGCGCTCAGCCCCCGCTGGAGGCCCCGCGTCGTCGCGACGAAGGCGGCCAGCTCCCGCGGACGGTCGACTGGTGGGCGGGCGTAGCCGCTCTGCACCTCACCGACCAGTGTGCCCACCCACGTCGCGGCGCGGGCCTGCCCCAGGGCGACGGCCACCCGGCGGACCATCTCCGGTCGCCGCCACGGCCCGGCGAGCAGGGCGGTGCTGATCCCGGCGGCGAGCGCGGCCTCCTGCCGCGGTGTCGTCACCGGCGGCCCGGACGGGGTGCGCGGCGGGGTGGCCAGCCGTCCCCTGAGGGATGTGCCGTCGGGTGCGCGGAGCGCGCCGCCTGGCTCATGACGCCCTGCCTGACCTGTTCACGATGCCCCGGGGTTGCCCCGGGGGGACCGGCTGCCGCCGATCGTCCTGGCCTCCCCGCCGCGCACCCGGCTCACCGTAGGGGTGCGGCGCCCCGAGGTGAAGAGCTGGACGCCAGGGCCCCGATGTGCGACAGGATGGGCGTTCCGCGCCACCGACCGAGCCCAGGAGTGCGTCCGTGTCCGTCCCGCACCAGTCCCCGATGACCGTCCCGGCGTTCTTCGTCACGCAGCGGATCACGATGATGGTGAACCGCTACGAGGTGATCGCCGCCAACCCCGACGGCTCCGAGGGGCAACTGCTGGCGCTGGCCGAGCAGAAGCGGATGAAGCTCAAGGAAGAGGTCGTCTTCTACGCCGACGGGTCCAAGAGCCGCCGGGTGTTCTCCTTCAAGGCGCGGCAGCGGCTCGACGTCTCCGCCGAGCACGACGTGTTCGACGAGCACGGGCAGCCGCTGGGCGTGTTCAGCAAGCAGTTCGGCGCCAGCCTGCTGCGCTCGACCTGGGACCTGGAGGCGCCGGGGCTGACCGCTCGCGGCCAGGAGCGCCGTCCGGTGCTCGCGGTGGTGCGCCGGGTCTGGACTGCGCTGCCCGTCGTGGGTGACGTGCCGGTGCCCTTCGTCTTCCACTTCGACTTCGTCGACACGACCACCGCCGCGCCGGTGCTCACCAGCGAGCGGCAGCGGTCCATCCGCGACCGCTACACCGTCACGGTGCCCGACCCCCGGCTGGACTTCCGCGTCGCCGCTTCGATGGCGGTCGCGCTGGACGCGCTGCAGAGCCGCTGACCGCGCGGCGTCCCGGCTCCGGGCGGAGCTAACGGCAGCGGGCCTCCAGCTCGGCGAAGAAGGCGCCGGCCAGGGCACGGAACCCGGCCGCACGGACGGCGATCTCCTCGCCCACCCGGTAGCCGAGCACGCTGCGGCCGGGGTCGAGCCGGATCCGCCGGTCGGCGAGCACCGTGCTGCCGTGCGCCAGCGACCCGGCCAGCAACCGCACCTCCTTGACGGCCACCTCGTGGTCGGCCACGTCGCCGTCCAGGACCGCCAGGCCGCGGTACCCGAACCAGTCCGCCAGGACGACGACCAGGTCGTTGAAGAACACCGGTTCGAAGCGGTGCAGCGCGGCCGGGTCGGTGGTGGCGGCCAGTGCGTGCCAGGCGGCGATCCGCTCGTCGACCGCGGCCCGTCGCCCGTCGATGTGGTCCAGTGCGTAGGTGCTCTGACACAACACGGCTGCTCCTCGGTGGATCGCGACGCTGCGTCCCAGGGGTGCGCCCAGCGTGACAGCCCGAGCGGCCGTACGGAACCGGACCGGGCGTCAGGCCCCGACGTGCACCGGCTGGAGGCTGCGCAGCGGCGGCAGCGGGGGCAGCGGTGTCGAGGCCCGGCGGGCCTGTTCCGGGGTGGGGAGCAGCATGTCCGGCTCGGTGCGCGGGGCCACCGGTGCCCAGACCGGCTCCAGCTCCGGCTCTGGCAGGCGGACCTCGGTGATCGGCAGCCAGCTGGCCCGGCGGAGCCCGCCGATGTCGAACTGGACGCGCAGCCGGCACGTGCCGTCGGGCTCGTGGCGCCAGCCGACCAGGACGGCGGGGCACCAGCTCCCGTTGAGGTCGAACTCCACGGCCAGGGGCTCGCCCGCGAACGTCGTCATCTCCGGCACGGGCGGGACTGTAAGTGCGTGTTCGATCACGCAGGGGCAGGCGCGCGTGACGCTGTCCCACCTGTCACATCTGCGCACCGACCTGCGCGGGAAGTGGTGCCGGGTGCCGCGCGTTGCCCTGGACAACCGACTGGAAGGCCCTTCGTCATGCGCATCCCGCTGTCCGTCCTCGACCTCGCCCCGATCGCCCGGGGGGAGACCGTCAGCAGCAGCATCGCGGCCAGCGTCGCCCTCGCCCAGCGCGCCGAGGAGCACGGCTACCAGCGGGTCTGGTACGCCGAGCACCACAACATGCCGACCATCGCCTCGTCGGCGACCAGCGTGCTCATCTCCCACGTCGGCGCGCAGACCAGCACCATCCGGCTCGGCGCCGGCGGGGTCATGCTGCCCAACCACTCGCCGCTGACCATCGCCGAGCAGTTCGGCACCCTCGAGGCGATGTACCCGGGCCGGATCGACCTCGGCCTCGGCCGCGCCCCGGGGTCGGACCAGAACACCATGTACGCGCTGCGCCGCGACCCCAACTCGGCCGACACCTTCCCGCAGGACGTGCTGGAGCTGCAGGCCTACCTGGCCGGGAGGACCCGGGTGCCCGGCGTGGACGCGATCCCCGGCAAGGGCACGAACGTGCCGTTGTACGTGCTGGGCTCCTCGCTGTTCGGCGCCCACCTGGCCGCCGCCCTGGGCCTGCCCTATGCCTTCGCCAGCCACTTCGCGCCGCAGGCGCTCGAGGCCGCCGTCGCCACCTACCGGTCGGAGTTCAAGCCCTCCGAGCAGCTGGCCGAGCCGTACGTGATCGCCGGGGTCAACGTCATCGCCGCCGACACCATGGCGCAGGCGCAGGAGAACCTGCAGGCGGTGCGCCGCAACATGGCCGTCGGGCTGTTCGGCCGCGGCCGGACCTTCACCGACGAGGAGGCCGACCTGCTGCTCGAGCAGGGCGCCGGCCAGCACGTCAGCTCGATGTTCACCTACGCCGCCATCGGCACCGCGCACGAGGTCGGCGACTACCTCGAGGGCTTCCTGAAGCAGGCCGACGCCGACGAGCTGATCGTCGCCCACCAGTCGCCCACCACCGAGGGCCGGCTGCGCTCGGTCACCCTGACCGCCGAGGCGCTGGAGTCGGTCCCGGCCTGAGGTGCGCGGCAGGGACGTCGTTCCTGCCGTGCCGGCCCCGCTGCAGGGTCCCGCGCCGAGCTCGCGAGGCGTGGGGGCCGCGGGGTCCGTCCTCAGGCGCTGGGGCGGGCCCCGCCGATGAAGCCACCCCACCGCATCGAGGTGACCCGGATGACCGACCCGCTCTGCGGCGCCTCGAGGATCTGGCCGTCGCCCAGGTAGATCGCGACGTGGTGGATGGTCGAGGCGTTGCCCGTGTCGGTCGCCCAGAAGACCAGGTCACCGCGCTGCAGGTCCGACCGGCTGACCTTCGGCAGCGCCTTGTACTGGGCGCTGCTGTTGCGCGGGATGGAGATGCCGGCCTGGGCGTAGGCGTAGCGGGTCAGGCCCGAGCAGTCGAAGCCGATGATGCCGGCGTCCACGCCCCAGCCCATGCTCGGGCCGCTGAGCGAACCGCCGCCCCACGAGTAGATGGTGCCGAGGTACCGGCGCGCGGCGGAGATCGCCGTCTCCACCGCCGAGGAGTCGCCGGCGCCGGCGGTCGAGACCAGCTGGTGCGTGCCGGCCGAGGAGCTGCTGGTGGGCGCGGTGGCCCGGGTGGCCGCGGCCCGCGCGGCGGCGGCCTGCTGCGCGGCGTACTGGTCGGCGGCGGCCCGGGCACCCTGCAGGCCGAGCAGCGTCTCCTGAGCCTGCTGCAGCTGCTGCTGCACGGCGGCCTGCTGGTTGGCCAGTGCGCCGGCCTGGGCCCGGGCGCTGGCCTCGAGCTGCTCGGCGAGCGCGAGCGCGTCGGCGGCCTCCTGGGCCAGCGTCGCGGCCTCGGCCAGCGCGGTCTGCGCGGCGGCGTCCGCGGCGCGGGCCTGCTGCTCGGCGGCGGTGACCTGCACGACGACGTCGCCCTGGTGGGCGCCGGCGGCCTCCAGCAGCGCGGCCCGCTCCAGCATCTGCGCGGGGCCGTCGGCCGTGGTGAGGGCCTCCAGCGTGGGGTTGGTGCTGCCCTGCACGTAGCTCTGCCGGGCGAAGTCGGCGACGTTGCGCCGGGCGGTGGCCAGCTCGGCCTCGGCCTGGCGGGCGGCGGCGGTCGCGGCGTCGGCGGCGGCCTGGGCCGCCTCCTGCTCGGCCTGCTTGCCCTGGAAGGTGTCCAGGGCGATCGCCGACCGGGCGCGGGCGGCGTCGACCTCGGCCTGGGCGGTGGCCAGCTGGGCGGAGAGCGCGCCGACCTGCTGGGCGGCGGCGTCCTTCTGCTGCTGCGCGGCACCGAGCTGGGCGTCGGAGGGGTTGGTGGGGGTGGCCGAGGCGACGCCCGGGGCGGCCACCAGGCAGAGGGCCGCCGCCACGAGGACCCCCGCCACGCGGCGCGCCGGGCGGGTGCCGGTCGCTGCCTCGGTCGTCGTCCTGGTGCGCATCGTCGTGCCTCTCCGCTCTGTCGGGTGTCGCCCGTCCGGGTGACCTGATCAAGTGGTCGGCCGGTTGCGGAGAGTGCTTGAGCGATCTCTGCGTGCTGAGTTGGCGAAAGCAACGCAGGTAGCGGCAGCCGTTGCCCGGGTCGGGGACGACGATGGGCGGATGAACGTCTTCACCGACTACGCCGAGACGCACTGGGTCCCGATCAACGGCGACATGGTGACCGTGCAGACCGTCGACACCGCCGGACGGCGGGAGACGCACGTGCTGTCGGTGCCCGACGCGCTCGCCCAGTTCAAGGTCAAGTACCCCTTCGTGGACGACGCCCAGGCCGCCGCCCTCTTCGCCCAGGGCGGTTGAAGGACCCCGGTGCCCCCCACGCCTCGCAGGCTCAGCGCGGGCCCCTGCACCGGGGCCGGGGGCGAGCCTCTGGACGGGGCCGCGGGGCCGTGGGGCTGCGGCGCCGTGGGGCTGCGGGGCCGTGGGGCCGGGGGATGGGTGGTGGGGGAGCGGGCGTTGGAGGGGGTGTGCGCTTCCTCGTCCTCGGTGACTCCCTGGCCTTCGGCACCGGTGCCGCGACCCCGCAGGACACCCTCGGTGCCCGGCTGACCCGTTCCCTGCGGCAGGCCGGGCACGACGTCCAGCTGCAGGTGCTCGCCGTCCCGGGCGCCACCTCCCTCGACCTGGCCGCCCAGGTGCGCCGGGTGACCGGGTCCGTCGACCTCGCACTGCTGGTGGTCGGGGCCAACGACCTCACCCGTCAGGTGCCGCCCGCGCAGGCGGCCGCGGCGCTCGGGCACGCGGTCGGCGAGCTGGGGGAGCGGGGCGCCACGGTGCTCGTCGTCCCCACCCCCGACCTGTCGTCGGTGGCCTGGGTGCCGCCGGCCTTCCGCGCGGTCGTCGCCGGCATCTGCGACCAGCTGCGGGCCCGGCAGACCCTCGCCGCCGAGTCGGCCGGTGCGGTCGTCGCGCCGGTGGCCCCGGAGCTGTCCCGCCGGTTCGCCGCCGACCCGGCGCTGTTCTCCCCCGACCGCTTCCACCCGTCCTCGGCCGGCTACGCACTGGTGGCCGAGGTGCTCGCCCCGCGGCTGCTCGAGCTCGCCGACCGGCGCCAGGAGGGCGCCGCCTGAGTCAGGCCACGTCGCGCTGAGTCAGGCCGCGTCTCGCGGGGGCACCTGGCAGGCCGCGGTGCCGCCGGGCAGCCGGTACCGGTTGGCCGCCACCAGCCGGTAGACGACCGGGGCCACCCAGCGCACCGGAGGCAGGGAGAGCAGCACGCCGAGCGCGGCCCACGGTGGCCCGGCGGCCCGCAGTGCCCGGGCCACCGCGGCGGCCCCGCCGGACACCGTGCCGTCCCCGTCGACCCACAGCACCTCGGTCTGCGCCCGCTCGGCGGTCACCCCCAGTGCCGCCAGGTCGGCGAACTGCCACGCCACGACCGCGCAGCCGGCCGGCAGCACCCGCCGCGCGACGTCGGCCGACCGGGTGCAGAAGGCGCAGTCACCGTCGAAGACGAGCGTGGGCGCGGGCACCCCGCCATCGTGGCAGAGCCGGTGGCCTCAGGCCTCGACGTCCACGGTCAGCGCCCGGTGGTCCGACAGGGGGAGCCGCGGGGCGGAGGTCGCGGTCACCCGCCCCAGCGACCCGCGCAGCAGCACGTGGTCCAGCTGCCGGTCCGGTTCCTCCAGCGGAAAGGTCAGGCCCGCGGCCAGCGGCGCCCAGCCGGTCACCGCGGCCGGCGTCGGTGGCGTCATGTTCAGGTCGCCCATCAGCACCAGCGGGCCGGGGAACGCGGCCAGGTCGCGCCGCAGCCGGCGCAGCTGCAGCCGGTTCCAGCCGGGCACGAACGACAGGTGGGTGTTCACCACGGTCAGCTCGCCGTGCGGGGTCTCCACCACCGCGACGACGGCGGCTCGGGGCTCCTCGTGCACCTTGATCACCTTGCGCGGTCCGGGCAGCCACATCGGGAAGGTGAACGGGATCGCCGGCAGCCGGATCACCTGCCAGGAACGCACCGGGTACCGCGACAGCAACGCGATCCCGTACTCCGCCGTCCCGGGCTGCTCGCGGCCGGTGGCCGCCATCCAGGTGGCCCCCGGGGTGCCCGCGATCGCCGCGACGAACCGGTGGGCCACCGCGCCCATCGCCTCGGCGGCGACCGCGGTCAGGTCGGCGTGGTGCGAGCGGGGCTGTTCCCGGTCCACCTCCTGCAGCGCCAGGACGTCGGCGTCCAGCTCCCGGACGGCGTCGGCGAAGCGGTCGACGTCGACCCGGTCGTCGGCCGGGGAGCGTCCGTGCAGGATGTTGAAGGTCGCGAGTCGCACGCGTGTGCGCCTACCCGTTCGGGTAGTCGCACACCCGATCTGGCCGATGTACCCCGAGGAGTTCTGTGACCGCCGACCGCGACGCCCTGCGGACCGCCCTGAAGCGCACCGCGTCGGCGCTCAAGCACGACGGCGTCCCGTTCGCGCTGGCCGGCGGCTACGCGCTGTGGGCGCACGGCGCCCCGGAGTCGGAGAACGACGTCGACTTCGTCGTGGCCGAGGGCGACACCGAGCGGGCCGCCAACGTGCTGGAGGCCGCCGGCTTCGAGATCGTCCGGCCGCCGGAGGACTGGCTGTTCAAGGCGTGCACCGACGGCGTGGTCGTCGACGTGCTGCACCGGGTGGTCGGCGAGCCGGTGGACGCGGAGCTGCTGGACCGGTCGGCGGAGATGGACCTGCTCGGCGTCCGGGTGCCGGTGCTGCCGGCCACCGACCTGCTCAGCAGCAAGCTGCGGGCGATGACCGAGCACTACTGCGACTTCGGGGCGCTGCTCCCGCAGGTACGCGCGGTCCGGGAGCAGCTGGAGTGGGACCGGCTCCGCAAGGAGGTCGACGGCAACGACTTCGCCGCGGCGTTCCTGTTCCTGGTCGACCGCCTGGGCGTCAGCACCGACTGAGCCCCGGACGACGACGGGCCGGCACCCCCGAGGGGGTGCCGGCCCGTCGGCCCCCTTCCCGGGGCCCGCCCTGAGCGTGCGAAGGGTGGGGAGGAAGGGGGTCCTTCCTCAGCTCGTCGGCACCGCGCCGGCGCGCAGGGCGCCGAGCAGGTCGTGGTTGAGCCGGGAGATGGTCTCCATCGAGATGCCCTTCGGGCACACCGCGGAGCACTCGCCGATGTTGCTGCAGCCACCGAAGTCCTCGGCGTCCTGCTGGCCGACCATCTTCAGCACCCGGGCGTCGCGCTCGGGCTGACCCTGCGGCAGCAGCCCGAGGTGGGCCACCTTGGCGGCGGTGAACAGCATCGCCGAGCCGTTCGGGCAGGCCGCCACGCAGGCGCCGCAGCCGATGCAGGTCGCGGCGTCGAAGGCGGCGTCGGCGTCCTTCTTCGGCACCGGGACGGCGTGCGCGTCCGGGGCGGTGCCGGTCGGGACGCTGATGAACCCGCCGGCGGAGATGATCCGGTCGAAGGCCGACCGGTCGACCGCGAGGTCCTTGACCACCGGGAAGCCACCGGAGCGCCACGGCTCGATGTCCAGCACGTCGCCGTCGGAGAACGACCGCATGTGCAGCTGGCAGACCGTCGCCTGCTCCGGGCCGTGCGCGATGCCGTTGATCATCAGACCGCAGGAGCCGCAGATGCCCTCGCGGCAGTCGTGGTCGAAGGCCACCGGGTCGTCGCCGTCGAGGATCAGCTTCTCGTTGAGGACGTCGAGCATCTCCAGGAAGGACATGTCGGGCGAGACGTCGGTGACGTGGTAGGTCACCATCTTGCCCTTCTGCGTCCGGTCGCGCTGACGCCAGATGCGCAGCGTCAGGCTCATCATCCGTGTCTCCGTGCTGGTCACTTGTAGCTCCGCTGTGCGAGGTGGACGTACTCGTACTCGAGTGCCTCGCGGTGCAGCACCGGCGGGACGTTCTCGGGGGTGTACTCCCACGCGGCGACGTAGGCGAAGTTCTCGTCGTCGCGCAGCGCCTCACCCTCAGGCGTCTGGCTCTCGGCCCGGAAGTGCCCACCGCAGCTCTCGTTGCGGTGCAGCGCGTCGACGCACATCAGCTCGGCGAGCTCGATGAAGTCGGCGACCCGGCCGGCGTGCTCCAGGTTCTGGTTGAAGATGCCCTGCTCGCCGGAGACCTTGACGTTGGTCCAGAACTCCTGGCGGATCTCCGGGATCCGGTCCAGCGCCTTGCGCAGGCTCTCCTCCGAGCGCTCCATGCCGCACAGGTCCCACATGAGCTTGCCGAGCTCGCGGTGGAACGAGGCCACCGTGCGGGTGCCGTTGATCGACAGCAGCTTCTCGGTCTGGGCACGCACGCCCTGCTCCGCCTCGACGACCGCCGGGTGGGTGGCGTCGACCTTCGGGAACGGGCCGTCGGCCAGGTAGTCGTTGATCGTGTTCGGCAGCACGAAGTAGCCGTCGGCCAGGCCCTGCATGAGCGCGCTGGCACCCAGGCGGTTCGCGCCGTGGTCGGAGAAGTTGGCCTCACCGATCACGAACAGGCCCGGGATGGTCGACTGCAGGTCGTAGTCGACCCACAGCCCGCCCATCGTGTAGTGGACCGCCGGGTAGATGCGCATACCGGTCTCGTACGCGTCCTCACCGGTGATCCGGTTGTACATGTCGAAGAGGTTGCCGTACTTGGCCTCGATCGCCTTCTTGCCCAGCCGCTGGATGGCGTCGGAGAAGTCGAGGTAGACGCCCAGCCCGTTCGGCCCCACACCGCGGCCCTCGTCGCAGACGTTCTTGGCCTGGCGCGAGGCGATGTCGCGGGGCACCAGGTTGCCGAACGCCGGGTAGATGCGCTCGAGGTAGTAGTCGCGCTCGTCCTCGGGGATCTCCCGCGGGTCGCGGGTGTCGCCGCGCTCCTTGGGCACCCACACGCGCCCGTCGTTGCGCAGCGACTCGCTCATCAGCGTCAGCTTCGACTGGTAGTCACCGCTGACCGGGATGCAGGTCGGGTGGATCTGCGTGTAGCAGGGGTTGGCGAACAGCGCGCCGCGCTTGTGCGCCCGCCAGGCCGCCGTGACGTTGGAGCCCTTGGCGTTCGTGGACAGGTAGAAGACGTTGCTGTACCCGCCGGAGGCGAGGACCACGACGTCGGCCATGTGGGAGGTGATCTCACCGGTGATCAGGTGCCGGACGACGATGCCCCGGGCCCGGCCGTCGACGACGATCAGGTCGAGCATCTCGGTGCGCGGGTGCTGCTCGACGTTGCCCAGCCCGATCTGCCGCTCCAGCGCCTGGTAGGCGCCGTAGAGCAGCTGCTGGCCGGTCTGGCCACGGGCGTAGAAGGTGCGCGACACCTGGGCGCCACCGAAGGAGCGGTTGTCCAGCAGGCCGCCGTACTCGCGGGCGAAGGGCACGCCCTGGGCGACGCACTGGTCGATGATCGCGGTGCTCACCTCGGCGAGGCGGTGCACGTTGTCCTCGCGGGAGCGGAAGTCGCCGCCCTTGACCGTGTCGTAGAACAGCCGGTGCACGCTGTCGCCGTCGTTGCGGTAGTTCTTCGCGGCGTTGATGCCGCCCTGCGCGGCGACCGAGTGGGCGCGGCGGGGGCTGTCCTGGAACCAGAAGTTCTTGACCCGGTACCCCATCTCGGCCAGCGTCGCCGCGGCCGAGCCACCGGCCAGGCCGGTGCCGACGACGATGACCGACAGCCGGCGGCGGTTGGCGGGGTTGACCAGCCGGGCGCGGAACCGGCGCTCGCTCCAGCGGTCCTTGATCGGGACGTCGCGGGGTGCCTTGGTGTCGGCGATCGGCTCGCCGACGGTGAAGAGCTCGAGAGGCATGGTGGTGTCCTTCTCTCTCAGTCGATCAAGCCGAAGGCGACGGACAGCGGCACGAGCAGGAAGCCCACGGTCAGCACGGTGGCGACGACGTACGCCAGCCCGTTGACCGCGCGCTCGCGCTTCTTGTTGGTCTGCCCCAGGGTCTGGGTGGCGGCGAAGATGCCGTGCCGCAGGTGCAGCCCGAGCAGCAGCATCGAGACGACGTAGAACGCCGTGACCGGGATGTTGGAGAAGCTGGCGATCAGCCGCTCGTAGGGCGTGCTGTCGTGGCCCTCGGGGTTCACCGCGCCGAGGGTGAGGTCGAGGATGTGCCAGATGATGAACAGGGCGAGGATCAGCCCGCCCCAGCGGACCGTGCGCGAGGCGAAGCTCTGCTGCACGCGCTTCTTGGTCGCGTAGGGCACCGGCCGGGCACGCCGGGCCTGGCGCCACAGCGAGATCGCCGCCCAGAAGTGCAGCACCACCGCGGCCAGCAGCACGAGCCGGATGACCCAGAGCGTCGTCTGGGCCGGGAGTGCCGGCTCACCGATGGTGCGGATCCACCCGGAGTAGGAGTTGAACGTCTCCGGGCCCTGGAACGCCTTGAGGTTCCCGACCATGTGGGCGATCAAGTAGAGGATCATGATGATCCCGCTGACCGCCATCACCGTCTTCTTGACGACCGAGTTGTTGAACCGCCCGGTCGCTGGGGCCCTGCGCTGGCCCGGTTGCGTCGTCACTGTCGCCACGAGGGTCACGGTATGCCTCTGCACACATGACACCCAGGTGAACCCGCCGTGACTCAGCTCATGTAAGGCAGACCTCACCTGCCGAACGACCGCAGACCCGGCAACGAGGCAGCTGCCCGTCCTGTTCCGGACGCCACGAGGACCAGGGGCGACAGCCCGCCCCGTGGTGGAGGAAGATCCCCGCCGACAGCACCCGCACTGCCCCGAGAGGACCCGACGTGCCCGGACCCACCCGCGGCTTCCTCGGCCGCCGCCGTTCCGCCGGTGACCCCCGGCTGCCCCCCGGCCAGTACGACGTCGGTGGCGACTGGCCGGTGCTCACCGCCGAGCCGACGCCGCGGATCGCGCCGGCGGACTGGACCATCACGGTGGACGGCGAGGTGGCGAACCCGACGACCTGGACCTGGGACGAGGCGCACGCCCTGCCGGGTGCGGAGTACCGCGGCGACATCCACTGCGTGACGACGTGGTCGAAGTTCGACACCCACTTCGCCGGGATCAGCGTCGACTCGTTGCTGGAGGTGGCGCAGCCGACCGCCGAGGGCCGGTTCGTGATGGCCACCTCGAAGACCGGCTACACGACCAACCTGCCGATCGAGGACGTCACCGGTGGCAAGGCGTGGCTGGTCTGGGACTTCGACGGCAAGCCGCTCACGGCCGAGCACGGCGGTCCGGTGCGGATGCTGGTGCCCCACCTGTACTTCTGGAAGAGCGCGAAGTGGATCAGCCGGATCACCCTGCTCAAGCGGGACCAGCAGGGCTTCTGGGAGCAGAACGGCTACCACGACCGGGGCGACCCGTGGCGTCAGCAGCGGTACCAGGGCGACTGAGGAAGGACCTCGCTGCCCCCCACCACTCGCAAGCTCGCGGCGGGCCCCTGCAGCGAGGCCGGTAGAGCCTTCGGGCGGAGTTGGAGCACACCGATGGCTGGCTGGCGGACCGCGATCGTCTCTGGCGTGCGGCGCCCGATCGCGCGCGCGGTGGAGCTGCGGCTGGACGTGCACGACCGCATCGACCACCTGCCCGGCCAGCACTACGTCGTCCGGCTGACCGCCGAGGACGGCTACACCGCCCAGCGGTCGTACTCGGTGGCCTCGGCGCCGGGCGACCCGCTGGTCGAGCTGTTCGTCGAGCGGCTCGACGACGGCGAGGTCTCCACCTACCTGGCCGACGTCGTGGAGCCGGGTGACGAGCTCGAGGTCCGCGGCCCGATCGGCGGCTGGTTCGTCTGGGACGGCGCCACCCCGGCGCTGCTGGTCGGCGGGGGGAGCGGCGTCGTCCCGCTGGTGGCGATGGTGCGGCACGCGCGTGCCATCGGGCGGCTGGACCTGCTGCGGGTCGCCGTCTCGGCCCGGACGCTGGACGCGCTGCCCTACGCCGACGAGCTGGCCGAGGCCGGGGCGCTGGTCGTGCTGACCCGGGAGGCGCACGGCATCCGGCCGGCGGCCCGGCTGACCTCGATGGACCTGCTCCCGCTCTGGGAGCCGGGGCAGACCGCGTTCGTCTGCGGGTCGGCGGGGTTCGCCGAGGCGGCCAGCCAGCTCCTGGTCGGGCTCGGGATGCCGCCGGCGGCGATCCGGGTCGAACGGTTCGGGCCGTCGGCGCTGGAGTCGCCCAAGCGCTGAACCGGACCCCCGGTGCGCCGTCGACAAAGGCAAGGCTAACCTCTCCTCGTCCGTCGTTGATCTTGAGGAGCCCGCCGTGCCCCGCCGTCCTGCCCGCCGTGCCGCCGTCCTGGTCGCCGGCCTCACCGCCGTCCTCGGGCTGACCGCCTGCGGCGGCTCCGACGAGGGTGGCGACGCCCCCGCCGCCGAGGGGTCGTCCGCGTCGGGGGCCTTCCCGGTCTCCATCGAGAACAAGTTCGGCACCACCGAGATCCCGGAGGAGCCCGAGCGGGTGGTCACGGTCGGCTTCAACGACCAGGACTTCGTGCTCGCCCTCGGGGTGACGCCGGTCGGCGTCCGGGAGAACCTCGGCGAGTACGACGCGACCCAGCGGCCCTGGGCCGCCGAGCAGCTGGACGGCGCGGAGCTGCCGACCGTCGGCGGCACCGAGATCGACGTCGAGGCCGTGGCCGCGCTCGACCCGGACCTCATCGTCGGCGTGTACTCGTACATGGACCAGGCGGTCTACGACCAGCTGTCGAACATCGCCCCGACCCTCGCGCAGACCGACGAGCACGCCGACGGCGCGACGCCCTGGCAGGAGCAGACCCTGCTCACCGGTGAGGCGCTGGGCCGGGAGGAGCAGGCGCAGGAACTGGTCGACGAGGTCGAGGGCGCGTTCGAGCAGGCGATCAGCGACAACCCCGGCTTCGCCGGCACGTCGGTCGCCGTCGACCTGACCGGGGTCGGCTCCGGGCACTACCTGCTGGGCCAGGACGACCTGCGCACCCAGTTCTTCACCGACCTGGGCTTCGCCGTCCCCGGGACGAGCACCGACGTGAGCCAGGAGCGGCTGGACCTGCTCGACGCCGAGGTGCTGGTGCTCAACGGGTACACGCCCGAGGACACCGCCGCCGAGCCGCTGCTCGCCGCGCTGCCGGTCGTGACCGAGGACCGCACCGTCCACCTGGGCTCCTACGGCGGCGAGGTCAGCGCGGCCCTCGGCTACGGCAGCCCGCTGTCGCTGCCCTGGCTGCTCGAGCGGGTCGAGCCGGCGCTCGCCGCTGCCGTCGACGGTGACCCGGCCACCGAGGTGCCCGAGGTCTGACCGCGGAGCGGGACACGACGGGGCCCGGGGGGCGCGGGGCCCCCGGCCCCGGGTGTAGCCCGCCCCGCCGCCCCCCCCCCGCGCGG
>NZ_JBJJTJ010000042.1:0-24391 GCF_054177765.1 Modestobacter lacusdianchii
GTGGGCCTGCTCGCCGGGCTGGCCGTGCAGTTGCTGCTCAACGGGTTGTTCACGATCCAGGCCCCCGACCCCGCGGCCCCCCCCCACCCCCCCCCCCCCCCCCCCCCCCCCCCCCCCCCCCCCCGGCCCCCCCCGCCCCCCCCCCCCCCCTCGACAGCTCGCGCTGCTCGCGAACTGCAGCGCGACCGGGGCGGTGCTCGGGCGTCGTCAGGCGGCCCTGGTCCGGGCCCGGCAGGACCCTGCGGGTCCGTGCCGGGCCCGGACAGCTCGCTCCGCTCGCGGGAGGCCAGGGTCGGGGATGGTGTCCCTGAGCCGCTGTGCGGCTGCTGGTCTGGGGTGGCGTGAGGGCGCACGGTGTAATGGCCGGCGTGACTGCGCCCTCCCGCCGGCTGATGCTGGTGCACGCCCACCCCGACGACGAGACGATCAACAACGGCGCCACCATGGCCCGCTACGTCGCCGAGGGCGTCGGCGTCACCCTGCTCACCTGCACCCTCGGTGAGGAGGGCGAGGTGCTGGTGCCCGAGCTGGCGCAGCTGGCCGCCGACCAGGCCGACCAGCTCGGCGGCTACCGGATCGGCGAGCTGGCCGCGGCGATGGCGGCCCTCGGGGTCTCCGACTGGCGCTTCCTCGGCGGGGCCGGGCACTACCGGGACTCCGGGATGATGGACACCCCGGCGAACGACCGGCCGCGTGCCTTCTGGCGGGCCGACCTCGCCGAGGCGGTGGCGCACGCCGTCGCCGTCGTCCGGGAGGTGCGGCCGCAGGTGCTGGTCACCTACGACGAGATCGGTGGCTACGGGCACCCCGACCACATCCAGGCCCACCGGGTCGCGATGGGCGCGGTGGACGCCGCCGCCGACCCCGCGTACCGGCCCGACCTCGGCGAGGCGTGGACCGTCGCCAAGGTCTACTGGAACGCGATGCCCCGCTCGGTGGTGCAGCGGGGCATCGACGCCCTGGCGGCGCTGGGGGAGGAGTCGCCGTTCGCCGCGCTCGGCGACCTGGACGAGGTGCCCTTCGCCGTCGCCGACGACGTGGTCACCACCGAGGTGGACGGCCGGGCGTACGCCGACCGCAAGGAGGCCGCCATGCGGGCGCACCCCACCCAGATGACGGTCGACGGGCCGTTCTTCGCCCTGTCGAACAACCTGGGCCAGCAGGTGCTCGGCACCGAGCACTACCGGCTGGTCCGCGGCCGGCGGGGCCCCGCCGGCCCGGGCCCGGAGGGCTGGGAGGGCGACCTGTTCGCCGGGCTGCCCGGGTGAGGGCGCTCCAGCTGGCCGGCTGGGCCGTCGCCGCCGTCGTGGTCTCGGCCTGGCTGGCGCTGGTGGAGGTCTTCTGGCTGCCCTGGCGCCTCGGTGGGGTGCCGGTGCCGATCTCGGTGGTGGCGGCGGTCTTCGGCAACGTGCTGCTGGTCGGTGCGGCCCGTCGGCTGTCGGGGTCGAGGCTGGTCGCCGTCCTGCCCGCCGTGGTCTGGCTGGGCATCGCGCTGGCCGCCACGACGCGACGCCCGGAGGGTGACCTGCTGCTGCCCGGCGGCGACGCGGTCACCGAGCTGGTCAACCTGGGCTTCCTGCTGGTCGGCGTGGTCGCGGCGGCGTTCGCCGTCGGCCGGGCGCTGGGCGGCACGCCGCCGGCGCGCCCACCGGTCAGCCGACCCGCCGCCGGTAGTGGTAGCGGTGGTGCTCGATGAAGCCGGCGCTGCGGTACAGCGCCCGCGCGGGGGCGTTGTCCGCGGTCACCTGCAGGTAGACGGAGTGGGCCCCCCGGTCGGCGGCCCACTGCTGCAGCGCCGTCATCACCGCGGTGGCCAGCCCCCGGCGGCGGTGCTCCTCGGCGACGGTGACCGCCGTGACCCCGAGCCAGCCGTCGGTCAGCACGCCCCGGGCGACCGCGGCCAGCGGCGCCGGCCCGGCGTCCAGGCGGACCGAGGCGAACACGACGTCCGGGCCGTTGGTCAGCACCTCGAGGGCGCCGGCCGGCAGGGGGCCGCCGCGGTACCGGTAGCCGGCCAGCCAGGCGTCGTCCGGGGTGGGGGAGAGCTCGACCGGGACGGCGGGTCGGGCGGTCGGGGTGATCGGTGCGGTGAGCACCAGGACGTCCCCGTCGGTGGCCCAGCCGGCCGCGGCGAACGCGGCGTCCGCGCGGCGGGCCTGCACGCCCGGGAGCATCGCGCACGGCTGGAGGCCGCGGTCGTCGTACCAGCGCGCCACCGCGGCCACCGCCTCGGCCGTCGGCATGCCGGGGTCGCCGACGACGAGTGCGGAGTTGGCCCGGCCGGTGAAGCCGTTGCCGGCGCGGAGCAGCCAGTCGCCCAGCGGCTCCTCCTCGAGCGCGCGCCAGCCGCGGCCGGACAGCAGCTCGAGCTCGACCACGCCCAGCGGTGACCGCCTCTGTCCCATGCGCCGATCCTGCGACCCCGCCCCGGCAGCGTGTCGACCGGGGTGCCACCGGGCCCGGCTCCGTGGCCGGGGGACGGGCGGCCAGGTCGGGGAGGGGTGTCGGCCCGACCCGTCGCGCTGGACCGCGGGGGCTCGGGTGATACTGGAGTTGATCGAACGCACCCCTGGCCGGCCAGGGAACGCGCCACCCGCACGTCCCGGAGGAACCCCGTGACCTACGTCATCACCCAGGCCTGTGTCGACGTCCTCGACAAGGCGTGCATCGACGAGTGTCCGGTGGACTGCATCTACGAGGGCGACCGGATGCTCTACATCCACCCCGACGAGTGCGTCGACTGCGGTGCCTGCGAGCCGGTCTGTCCGGTGGAGGCCATCTACTACGAGGACGACGTCCCGGACAAGTGGAAGGACTTCTACAACGCCAACGTGGAGTTCTTCTCCGACCTGGGCAGCCCGGGTGGCGCCGCCAAGACCGGGAAGATCAACAAGGACCACCCGCTGGTCGCCGCCCTCCCGCCGCAGGGTGAGGGGCACTGAGCGCGGTCCGGCTGCCGGACTTCCCCTGGGACTCCCTCACCGAGGCGCGTGCCCGCGCCGCTGAGCACCCCGGTGGTGCGGTCGACCTGTCGATCGGCACCCCGGTCGACCCGACCCCGGCACTGCTCGGGTCGGCGCTGGCCGGTGCCGGGGACGCCCCGGGTTACCCGACGGCGCTGGGCACCGCCGACGTCCGGCGGGCCGCCGCGGGATGGCTGGACCGGCGGCTCGGCGTGCAGCTCGCCGACCCGTTCGGCGCCGACCCCTCGGTCATCCCGACGGTCGGCTCCAAGGAGCTCGTCGCCTTGCTGCCCACGCTGCTGGGGCTGCGCAGCGGCACCGTGCTGATCCCCGAGGTCGCCTACCCGACCTACGAGGTCGGCGCGGTGCTCGCCGGGCTGTCCGTGCTGCGCACCGACTCCCCGCCCGCCGACCCGGACGACGTCGTCCTGGTCTGGCTGAACTCACCGGGCAACCCGCACGGCCGGGTGCTCACCGACGCCCAGCTGCGGAACTGGGTCGCCTGGGGGCGTGCGCACGGGGTGCCGGTGGTCGCCGACGAGTGCTACGTCGAGCTCGGCTGGGACGTCCAGCCGCGGTCGTTGCTGCACCCCGACGTCGCCGGCACCGACCACGCAGGCCTGCTCGCCGTGCACTCGCTGTCCAAGCAGTCCACGGCGGCGGGGTACCGCGCCGGCCTGCTGTCCGGTGACCCGGCCCTGGTCCGCCGGGTCTGGGAGACCCGCCGCCACCTGGGCCTGCTCGTGCCCACGCCGGTGCAGGCCGCGATGGCCGCCGCGCTCGCCGACGACGAGCACGTCGCCGGCCAGCGCGAGCGTTACCGGTCGCGCCGGGACCGGCTCGCCGCCGCCGTCCGGGCCAGTGGCGCGCGGATCGACCACTCCGAGGCCGGCCTCTACCTGTGGGTCACCCGGGACGAGGACTGCTGGACGACGATCGGCTGGCTGGCCGGGCTGGGCATCGTGGCCGCGCCGGGCAGCTTCTACGGCCCGGCCGGCAGCCGGCACGTGCGGATGGCGCTCACCGCGACCGACGAGCGGATCGACGCCGCGGTGGAGCGGCTCGCCGGCTGACCGGTCTCAGCCGGCCTCGCCGAGCGTGGCGCGGTGGGCGGCGGGGCTGACCCCGGTGGCCCGCTTGTAGGCGGCGCTCAGCGCGAACGGGCTGGCGTACCCGACCCGGCGGGCGATGCCGGTGAGGGTCAGCCCGGGGTCGCGGAGCAGGTCGGTGGCCAGCGCCATCCGCCAGCCGGTCAGGTAGCTCATCGGCGGCTCGCCGACCAGCTCGGTGAACCGGCGGGCCAGGGTGGCCCGGGCGACCCCGACGGCGCCGGCCAGCGAGGCCACCGTCCACGGCTCGGCCGGCCGGTCGTGCAGCAGGGCCAGCGCCGGCCCCACGACCGGGTCGCCGGCCGCGAGGTACCAGCCGGGGGCGCCGGCGTCCGGGCGGGCCGCCCAGGTGCGCAGCGCGGACACCAGCAGCACGTCGAGCAGTCGGTCGAGCACCGCCTCCTGCCCGGCGGCGTCGCGGTCGATCTCGGTGGCCAGCAGCTCGGTCACCGCGCGGGTGCCCTCGTCGGCGTGGACCACCACCAGCTCGGGGAGCGCCCGCACCAGCCGTTCACCCACCGCGCCGGGTGCGGGGTAGGTGCCGGTGAGCAGCACCGTCGGCCCGGCCGCGTCGTTGCCCCACGAGCGCTCGCCCAGGACGGCCATCGGCCCACCGCCGGCTCCGTCGACGGGGGTGCACACCTGCCCGGGGCCGACGAGCACCTGCGGCGCGGTCGCCGGGGCGTCGGCCACCGTGTAGGGCCGGGGGCCGCGCAGCAGGACGACGTCCCCGGCCGGGACCGGCACGGTGCGGCCGTCGGCGAGGACCACCCAGGCCGACCCGCGCAGCACCGTGAGCACGGTGAGCGGCGCCTCGTCGGCGACCCGCAGCGACCAGGGCGGCCGCAGCAGCGAGCGGAGCAGGAAGGCGCCGCGGGCGTGCGGTCCGCCGAGCAGTGCGGCGACCGGGTCCATGGCCCGGGAGCGTAGACGCTCACGCATGCAGATGCGCTCCTGCGCCATGGGCCGTCTCGCAGTCGGTGGCTGTACTGGTGGCCATGGACGAACAGACCATCCTCGTGACCGGCGGCACCGGCACCACCGGCAGCCGCATCACCGCCCGCCTGCGCGCCCGGGGCGTCGACGCCCGGGTCGCCTCCCGCAGCAGTGCCTGCCGGCTCGACTGGGCCGAGCCGGGCACCTGGGCGCCGGCGGTGGCCGGCGTCCGGGCCGTCTACCTGGCCTACGCCCCCGACCTCGCGGTGCCCGGCTCCGGCGACGTGCTGGCCGCCGTCACCCGCACGGCAGCCGCGGCCGGGGTGCGCCGGGTGGTGCTGCTGTCCGGGCGGGGCGAGCCGGGCGCCCAGCAGGCCGAGGCCGCGGTGCGGCAGGCCGCCGAGGAGGGCGGGCTGCAGTGGACGGTGCTGCGCTGCAGCTGGTTCGTGCAGAACTTCACCGAGGGGCAGTTCGCCGGCCCGCTGGCCGCCGGCGAGCTCGCACTGCCGGTGACCGACGTGCCGGAGCCGTTCCTGGACGCCGAGGACATCGCCGACGTCGCCGTCGCGGCCCTGCTGGACGACGGGCACGCCGGGCGCACGTACGAGCTGACCGGACCCCGGGCGATGACCTTCGCCGAGGCGGTCGCGGAGATCGCCGCGGTGACCGGCCGGCCGGCGCGACTGCGGCCGGTGCCGTTCGGGGCGTACGCCGCGGAGCTGACCGCCGCCGGCGTGCCGGAGGACGTGGTGGCGCTGATGGCCCACCTGTTCACCGAGGTGCTCGACGGCCGGAACGCCGCACCCACCGACGGGGTCCGGCAGGCACTGGGCCGGCCGGCCACCGACCTCACCGACGCCGTGCGGCGCAGCGCCCTGACCGGGAGCCGGACGTGAGCGCGGAGCGCACGCCGCTGCTGGTGGTCGCGTCGCTGGGGTCCGGACTGGTCGCCGGGGCGTTCACCGTCTTCAGCCTGGTGGTCGTGCCGGCGCTGACCGCCCTGCCCGGTGCCACCGGCGCCGCGGCGATGCAGTCGGTGAACCGCGTCGCCGTCCGGCCGGTGTTCATGACGCTGCTGTTCGGCACCGCGCTGGTCTGCCTGGTGCTGGGCGGGGCCGAGCTGGCCGGGCCGCGGCGGCCGGCCGTGCTCACCGGGGTGGCGCTGTACCTGTTCGGCGTCGTGGGGGTGACCGTGCTGGCCAACGTGCCGCTCAACGACGCGCTGGCCCGGCTGGACGCCGCCGCACCGGGCGCGGCGGAGGCGTGGCGGGAGAACGCGGCCCGCTGGACCCGGTGGAACACCCTGCGGTCGGTCGCCGCGACGGGCGCCGCGACGGCCTTCGTCCTGGTGCTGGCCGACTGACCGGCGGTCAGGTCAGCCGGAGCTGGAGCGGCAGCTCGAAGGCGCTCGGGGTGTTCACCCAGCCGCCGTCCGGGGTCCAGAGCCAGCCGTCCATCGCCACCCGGGACAGGCCGAACCGCTCGGCGTGGGCCACCGCCCAGGTGGCCTCCGGCCAGCCGGCGCCGGCGATGGTGACGGTGCCGTCGGTCTCCGTCGTCGGCGCTCCGGCCTCACGCCGGGCCGCCTCGGTCAGCGCCGCCGTCCGGGCGGCCGGGTCGCCGGTGGCGCCCGGCGGGTAGCCGCAGGCCAGGGCCCCGGCCTCGGTCGCTGCGAGGGCGCCGGCCAGGGCGGACGCCATCGGTTCCCACTGCTGGTAGGCCTCGGGGAAGCCGCTGCGCTGCACCGCCTGGGCGACCTCGGTGAGCCGGCCGGTCTCCCAGCCGGGCACCTCGACCAGCCCGTCGAAGAACTTGCCGGCGGAGTAGACCGGGTCCTGCACCTGCGCCTCGGTGCCCCAGCCCTGCGAGGGGCGCTGCTGGAACAGGCCCAGGGAGTCACGGTCGCCGTGGTCGAGGTTGCGCAGCCGCGACTCCTGCTGGGCGGTCGCCAGCGCGATCACCGTGGCCCGCTGCGGCAGGCCGCGGGAGCGGGCGACCGCGGCGATGGTGGCGGCGGAGGCGGCCTGCTCGGTGGTCACGGTGACGCCGGAGCCGGGCACCGTGCACCCGGCCAGCACCGACGGGGTCACCTCGTCGTCCCGCCAGCTGAGCGCCACGGCGGCGAGCAGGGCAGCGACGAGCACGAGCGGCCACAGACCGCGGGCCCGGGACCTGCGCCGGTTCCGGCGGGGGCGCGCGGGGGGGCGGCTCGCCGGACGGGTGGCCCGGGGCGGGGGCCGCCGGCCCGCGACCGAGGAGCTCACCATCGCAGCGATGCTAGTTAAAGGACCCGGCTGCCCCCCGCACCTCGCTCCGCTCGGCGCGGGCCCCTGCAGCCGGGCCAGCCGTCAGTTGGCGTGCAGTGCGGCGTTCAGCGCGCCCCAGTCGCCGTTGCGGGGCAGCGCCTCCAGCGCCCCGTCCAGGGAGTTGCGGCGGAAGAGCAGCCCGTCCCGGCCGGAGAGCTCGCCGGCCTTGGTGGTCGTCCCGTCGGGCAGCCGGACCTTGGAGCCGGCGGTGACGTAGCAGCCGGCCTCCACGACGCACCCGTCGCCCAGGGAGATGCCGATGCCGGCGTTGGCGCCCAGCAGGCAGCCGCTGCCGATCGAGATGACCTGCTTCCCGCCGCCGGAGAGCGTGCCCATGATCGAGGCGCCGCCGCCGATGTCGGAGTCGGCGCCGACCACGACGCCGGCGCTGATCCGGCCCTCGACCATGGAGGGGCCGAGCGTGCCGGCGTTGAAGTTGACGAAGCCCTCGTGCATGACCGTGGTGCCCTCGGCCAGGTGCGCACCCAGCCGCACCCGGTCGGCGTCGGCGATCCGCACCCCGGCCGGGACGACGTAGTCGACCATCCGCGGGAACTTGTCGAGCCCGAAGACGGTCAGGTGCCCGCCGGCGGCGACCCGCAGCCGGGCCCGGACGGCGTCGATCTCGGTGGCCAGCACCGGGCCGGCGCTGGTCCACGCGACGTTGGCGAGCAGCCCGAACTGGCCGTCCAGGTTCACCCCGTGCGGGCGCACCAGCCGGTGCGAGAGCAGGTGCAGCCGGAGGTAGACGTCGTGCGCGTCGACCGGGGGAGCGGAGAGGTCGGCGATCGTGGTCGCCACCGCGACCACCTGCACGCCGCGGGCCTCGTCGCTGCGCACCAGCCCGGAGAAGTCCGGACCGAGGAGCCCCTCCAGCTCCAGGACGCCGATCTGCTGGGTGCCGGTCTCGCCCTGGTCGGCGCTGCTGAGCGCGGGGGCGGGGAACCAGGTGTCCAGCACCGTGCCGTCGGCGGTCAGGGTGGCGATGCCGACGCCGTTGGCGCCGGTGGTCTCTGCAGCGGTCGTCACGGACGCCGAGGCTACCGAGGAGTTCACGGTGGCTGTCGGCGGCGGCCAATAGGCTCGGGCCCGTGACCGCCGCGCCGCCTCCTCTCGACCTGACCGCCGACGTCCTCACCCTGACCCGGGCGCTGGTCGACACGCCGTCGGTCTCCGGGACGGAGGGCCCGCTGGCCGACGCCGTCGAGGCGGCGCTGCGCGGGCTCGGCGGCCTCGAGGTGGAGCGGATCGGTGACTCGGTGCTGGCCCGCACGAACCTCGACCGCGACACCCGGATCGTGCTGGCCGGGCACCTGGACACCGTGCCGCTGGCCGGCAACCTGCCCAGCCGGCTGGAGACGGTGGACGGCCAGCCGCGGCTCTACGGCTGCGGCACCAGTGACATGAAGGCCGGTGACGCGGTGATGCTGCGGCTGGCCGCCCGCTTCGGCGTCCCCGGCGCGCAGCCTGCCCGCGACCTCACGTTCGTCTTCTACGACAACGAGGAGGTCGAGGCGGTCCGCAACGGCCTCGGCCGGGTCGCCCGCGAGCGTCGCGGCTGGCTGTACGGCGACCTGGCGATCCTGATGGAGCCCACCGACGGGGTGGTCGAGGGCGGCTGCCAGGGCACCCTGCGGGTGGTGCTGACCGTGCCCGGCAAGCGGGCGCACAGCGCGCGGTCGTGGCTCGGCGTCAACGCGGTGCACGGCGCGGCCGGCATCCTCGCCACGCTGGCGGCGTACCCGGCCCGCGAGGTGGAGATCGACGGGCTGACCTACCGCGAGGGGCTCAACGCGGTGCGGATCGAGGGTGGGGTGGCCGGCAACGTCGTCCCGGACGAGTGCCGGGTGACCGTCAACTTCCGCTTCGCCCCGGACCGCGACGAGGACCAGGCGCTGGCGCACGTCCGTGCGGTGTTCGCCGACGCCCTCGCCGCCGGCGCCACCCTCGAGCTCACCGACTCCTCCGGCGGCGCGCTGCCCGGGCTGGGTGAGCCGGCGGCCGCGGCGTTCGTCGCCGCGGTGGGGCAGCCGCCCCGGGCGAAGCTGGGCTGGACCGACGTGGCCCGGTTCGCCGCCTTCGGCATCCCCGCGGTGAACTACGGGCCGGGCGACCCGAACCAGGCACACCAGGCCGCCGAGCACGTCGTCGTCGACCGGCTCCAGCCGGCCGAGGACGCGCTGATCGCCTACCTGACCGAGATCGACGGCGAGACGGGGAGCAACGCATGAGCCAGCCCGAGGACAGCCGGCGGCGGCCGGTCCGCCACCGCGGACCGATCACCCTGCGCGGTGGTGAGCCCGACCCGCGCAACGCCGGGACGACGACCGACCAGCGGCTGCTGGACCGGCGCGGCTCCAGCGACTGGGTGCACACCGACCCCTGGCGGGTGCTGCGCATCCAGGCCGAGTTCGTCGAGGGCTTCGGGCTGCTGGCCGACCTGCCGCGGGCGGTCAGCGTGTTCGGCAGCGCGCGCACCCCGCGCGACTCCGAGTACTACGCCACCGGTGTGCAGCTGGGCGCGGCGCTCGCCGACGCGGGCTACGCGGTGATCACCGGTGGTGGCCCGGGCGCGATGGAGGCGGCCAACAAGGGCGCCTGCGACGCCGGGGGCATGTCGGTCGGGCTGGGCATCGAGCTGCCGTTCGAGCAGGAGCTCAACGAGTGGGTCGACGTCGGCGTGCTGTTCCGCTACTTCTTCGTGCGCAAGACGATGTTCGTGAAGTACGCGCAGGCCTTCGTGATCCTGCCCGGGGGCTTCGGCACCCTCGACGAGCTGTTCGAGGCACTCACCCTGGTGCAGACCCGCAAGGTCACCCGCTTCCCGGTGATCCTGTTCGGCAGCGCCTACTGGGCCGGGCTGGTCGACTGGATCCGGGAGACCATGGTCGCCCAGGGCACCGTGGGCCCGAACGACCTCGAGCTGCTGCACGTCACCGACTCCGTCGAGGAGGCGGTGCAGCTGATCCAGGCCGCCGACGCGGCCCGCGAGCAGCACACCGAGGAGCCGCCGTCCGGGAGCCCCGTGCCCGGGCGGGCGCCGGCCGACGGCTGACCGTGGCCGGCCTGGTCTTCGTCATCGGCCTGCTGCTGGTCGGCGGGCTGCTCTTCCTGGGCGCCTCGCTGCTGCTCGGGCGCGGGGAGACCCAGCCGCCGGCCGACGTCGCACGGTCGCCGGTCGAGCTGCCCGAGGGGCGGGAGGTGGTCGGTGACGACGTCCGCGCGCTGCGCATCTCGGTCGCCGTCCGCGGGTACCGGATGACCGAGGTCGACTGGCTGCTGGACCAGCTCGCCCAGGTCATCGACGAGCGCGACATCGAGATCGCCGGCCTGCGGGCCCAGCTGCCGCCGGCGGTCGACGAACACGACACCGACCCCGACGGCGTCCCCGTCCTGGGCAGGGTCGACGAGACGGGTGGGGACGACGAGAGGAGCACCGGTGCCTGAACTGGTCGAGCAGGTCGACGTGGACGCCCCGCCGGAGCAGGTGTGGGCGGCGCTGGTCGACTGGGACCGGCAGGGTGAGTGGATGCTGCTCACCGACGTGCGCGCCGGGGCGCGGGGCGGGCAGGGCGTGGGCTGCGAGCTGGCCGCCACGACCGGGGTGCGGCTGCCGGTGCTCGGCCGCCGGGTGGGCGTGCTGGACACCATGCTGATCACCAGCTGGGAGCCGCCGCGGCGGGTCGACGTGCGGCACACCGGCCGGGTGGTGCGCGGCACCGGCACGTTCGAGGTGCGCCCGCGGGCCGGCGGTGGGTCGACCTTCGTCTGGACCGAGGGCCTGGACCTGCCGCTGGGCGCGCTGGGCCGGCTCGGCTGGCCGCTGGTGCGCCCGGTGATGGCGGCCGGCGTCCGGCTCTCGCTGCGCCGGTTCGCCGCCTACGCGCAGGCCCACCCGGTCTGATCGGGGCTCACACCGCAGCCGGCCGGGCGGCGCGCTCGGCGTCCCGGACGGTGGACCGGCTGCGGTACCACTGCCGCCACAGCAGCGCGGCGACGAGCACGTGCACGACGGTGCCGCCGTCGTAGAGCAGCCGCGCGCCCGCCTCCGCGTTCGTCACGCCGGCCGGTGGGTGGGCGTAGAGCCACTTGGCCAGCACGTCGTGCCCGGCCATGCCGGCGCCGAGCGCGACCGCGCGGGCGACCACGCCCCGCCGGTGCGGCGCCGGGTCGACCGCGAGGACGGCGGCGGTGGCCAGCCAGCCGGTGAGCAGCACGTGCACCGAGACCAGCAGGTGCCAGCCGGGGGAGTGCGCCACGGTGCCGAGCAGCCCGCTGCCGTGCAGCACCCACAGCCCACCGACGTTGAGCGCCACCGCGACGAAGGGGTCACCGAGCACCCGGGCCGGCGCCGAGCGCAGCACCCGGCTCACGGCCCGCGCCCGGTGCACCGGCAGCCGGCGCAGCAGCAGGCTGACCGGCGCGGCCAGCACCAGCAGCACCGGCGCCACCATCCCGGTCAGCAGGTGCGCGGCCAGGTGCGCCCGCAGGTCGCCGTGCGCCGCGGCCAGCGGACCGGTCAGCCCGGCCGCCGCCACGACCAGCCCGGCCAGCCAGCTCGCCGTCCGCAGCGGTGACCAGCGCAGGTCGACCGCGGCGAGCACGTACGACAGCCCCAGCACCGCCAGGGCGGCGAGGACGGCCCCGGTCACCGGTCGCCGGTCATGGGCCGAGGCTCATGGGACGGGGTCCACGGACGCGGGCTCACCGGTCGCCGGTCATGGGCCGGGGCTCATGGGACGGGGTCCACGGACGCGGGCTCACCGGTCGGCGGCGGTGGTGCGACCGCGGGCGAGCAGCGCCAGGCCCGCTGCGAGCAGCACGACGCCCGCCCCGATCCAGGCGACGTCGTAGGCCAGCAGGTCGACGCCGTAGCGCACCTGGTGCACCCGCAGCACCTTGTGGTCGACGACCCCGTCGAAGGTCTGGAACGCCCCGGCACCGGTGAGCACCGCGCCCCACCAGGCGCGTGCGGCGAAGGTGCCCCGCCGGCGCACGTCGGCCAGCAGTGCGAGCCCGGCCACGGTGGCCGACCAGGTGAACGCGTGCAGCAGGCCGTCGGAGACGAGTGCGGCGTCCCCGCCGGCGCGGTCGTAGAAGTGGTGCCAGTGCAGCAGCTGGTGGAACACGATCTCGTCGATCGCCCCCATGGCGCCCACCCCGAGGAGCAGGCCGGACAGCAGCACGCGCTGCCGCTCGGACCGGGCGGGGCCGGGTGCGCTCACGCGGACCTCCCTCGTCGGTGGGCTGCCCGCTCGCTGCCCGCCGGGCCGGCCGGGGAAACGCGCCGGACGGCGCCCAGGGGTGACCACCCCGGGTGCAGCGGGGTCTCCGGGCCCGGGTGACCCCGCTCAGTCCGAGGTGATCACGCGTCCGGCGCCTGGCGGGCCCGCCGGACGGCGACGGCGGCCCACACCGCGGCCACCAGCCAGACCGCCAGCACGATCAGCAGCAGGTTGCGTCCGTACTCCCGGGGCAGGAACGACGGGTTCGCCGGGTCGGCGCCGGGGGTGAGCAGGAACGGCAGCGTCACCAGCGTGAGCACCCCGCTGACCACCGCGGCCACCACCACCGGCGGGCGGGCCGGCCGGGGGAGCAGCCGCGCAGCCAGCCAGCCCAGGGCGATCCACAGCGGGGCGAGCACCAGGTCGTGCAGCAGCGCGGCGCCGACGAACCAGGTCGCCCACGACCCCAGCGGGATGCGGCCCCCGGCGGAGACCAGCCCGTACGCGCCCCACGCCACCGCGGCGAGCCCGGGCAGCAGGAACAGCCACCGCCACCACGGCCGCAGCGCCGACGTCGCCGGCCGGTCCGGGTCGGCGGCGTAGGGCTCCGCGGGCACCAGCCCGGCCGCCCGCGGGTCGCGCTCCCGGCTGCGCTCCGCCTCCAGGCTCACGCCGCTGCCTCCATGCTCACGCCGCCGCCTCCGGGCTCCGGCTGCCGCCACGGGCGCTCATGCCGGCGCCACCGCGGTGACCCACTTCGTCTGCATGACCCCGGGCCGGTTCGGTGCGATCAGCCGCACCGGGTAGCCGTGGTCGAGGTCCAGCGGCTCGCCCTGCAACTGCAGCGCCAGCAGGGTCAGCGGGCTGCTCGCGTGCGGCGGCGCCACGGTGGACACCCGGTACAGCCCGCCGGGCTGCAACGACTCGACGGTCACCTCGGTGTCCCGCGGCAGCCCGGCCTCCTCGAGCAGGTCGGCCAGCCGCACCCCCGTCCAGGTGCCACCGGCGCTCCACCCCTCCACGCAGGTGATGGGCAGGTCGACGGTGTGCTGGCGCATCCCCTGCAGGTCGGCCAGCGTCAGCTCGAGCGCGTTGGGGCCGGCGACGGTGAGCCGGTAGGCCGGGTCGACGGCGGTCTCGGTGACCCCGGCCCGCTCGGCGGTCTGCCGCACCGGCAGGTCCTGCGGGCCCACCCCGGGGTGCCGCGGCGCGAGCAGCGAGACACCGGCCAGCGGGGAGAACGTCTGCCCGGCCATGGCCAGGGTGACCGCGCCGGCCCCGGCGCCCGTGGCCAGCACGAACGTGCGGCGGGACACCGCGCCGTGCTCGGCGGCGTCGTCCTCGGCGGTCAGCTCGGCCGCCTGCTCCGGGGCCAGGCCGGCGACCGCGGCGGGGGAACCGCGGCGGGCCAGCCCGCGGCGGATCTCCGGCGCCTTGGCCCCCACGTGCACCACGACCGCGCCGATCGCGATCCAGCCGGTCCAGTAGTGCGTGTCGGTGAAGAAGAAGCCCCACGGGTACCACTGCGCGATGTTGAGCAGGCCGGTGAGCAGCTGGAACGTGCTGGCCGCGACCAGCACCAGGATCGACAGCCGGCTGATCAGCCGGGACGGCGACCCGGCCGGCGGCCACTCGAACAGCTTCGGGTAGACGGTCCACAGCTTGACCAGCAGCAGCGGGATCGCGGCCAGCCCGGTGACCACGTGCAGGCCCTGGGTGACGCCGTAGAGCCACACCGGCTGAGCCGGCCAGACGAACCAGTCGCCCGGGTCCTGGACGAGGTGGCTGGTCAGCCCGGTGAGGAAGCAGACGCCGAACGCCGCGCCCAGCCAGACGCCGACCCGGGAGGCGCGGCGCTCGGAGTGCAGCGGGCTGCCGAACGCGCCCCGCCGGAACGGGCCGCGGCGCAGCCCGTCCGGTGGCGCCGGCAGCCGGGCGCCGAGCACCCGGTCCAGGGGGGTCGTCACGGCAGCCCCGCCGCCACCTCGTCGACGACCCGGCGGGTGCGGCTGCCCGGCGGGCACAGCGCGGCGACGGCGAGCGCGTCGGGGAAGTGGTCGACGTCGGTCAGCTGCGGCAGGTCGAGCACGGTCAGCCCCGCCTCCTCCAGTGCGGCCCGGGTGAGCACCGCGGTGTCGTCCCGCGACATCGGGACGTCGGGCAGCACCTGCGCGTCGTCGGGGGAGTGCAGGCCGAGCGCCCACCAGCCGCCGTCGGGGGCGGTGCCGAGGACCGCCGTCCCCGGGCCGGCCGCGACCAGCCGGTCGAGGGCGTCGGTGAGCAGTGCGGGGGTGACCTGCGGGGTGTCCATCCCGATCAGCAGGGTGGGCAGGGCGCCGTCCGGGGCGACCATCGCGTCGGCGAAGGCGCGCGCCAGCCGGGTGCCCAGGTCGCCCTCGACCTGCGGGACGACGACGCAGCCGGTCAGGTCGAGGTCGCGGGGCTCGCCGTCCAGGGCGACGACCCGGCGCTGCACCGGGGTCGCCCGCACCACGTCGAGGGTGTCGCCGACGGCCGCAGAGGCGATCGCGGCGGCCTGCTCGGGGGTGCAGGGCGGGGTGAGCCGGGTCTTGCTGCGGCCGGGCACCGGCGCCTTCGTGATCACCAGCAGCTGGGTCGGGCTCATCGGGCCAGCACCTTCCGCATGTCGTTGATCGTCTTCACCGTGCCCAGCACCGTGCCGGTGACCTTGGACTTCGTCCCCTCCGCGCGCGGGGCGTAGTCGACGTCCACCTCGACGACCCGCCAGCCGGCGTCGGCGGCCTTGGTGACCATCTCCAGCGGGTAGCCGAACCGGCGGTCGGTGATCCCGAGGGCCAGCAGCGCCTCCCGGCGTCCGGCGCGCATGGGGCCGAGGTCGTGCAGTGCCAGCCCGGTGCGCCGGCGCAGCATGACCGACAGCGCGGTGTTGGCGACCCGGGCGTGCGGTGGCCAGGCGCTGCGGTGCGTGGGCCGGCGGCGGCCCAGCACCAGGTCGGCCTCGCCGGCGAGCACCGGGTCGGCCACCCGGGGCAGGTCGGCGGGGTCCATCGAGGCGTCGGCGTCGCAGAAGCAGACGACGTCGGCGGTGGCCGCCTCCAGCCCGGCGTGCGCGGCGGCGCCGAACCCACGCTGGGGCACGTGCACCACGGTCGCGCCGTGGTCGGCGGCGATCTGTGCCGAGCCGTCGGTCGAGCCGTTGTCGGCCACGATCGCGCGGTAGCCCGCGGGCAGCCGGGTGAGCACCGCGGGCAGCGCCCCGGCTTCGTTCAGACAGGGGAAGACGACGTCCGGCACGGTCGGACGGTAGCCGTGGTCTCCGCTCATCGCCCGGTGTTCGGCCCGGGCTGCTCCTCCGGATGGGTGGGGAGCGCCGAGCCCCCGGTCCACCTACGCTCGCGCACCGTGACCACCGCCGCGCCGCAGGCGCCGACCCGCCGGCGCCGCTGGCTGCCCGTGCTCGCGGTGGCCCTCGTGACCGCGTTCGTGCTGGTGATGGGCCGGATCGGCTGGCAGCTGACCCGGGACGGCGTCGTCCTGCACCTGCTGGGCGGGTACGTGCTGCGGGGTGGCTTCGACGTCGTGTTCACCCCGCGGGTGCTGCTGCCGGTGGTCATCGGCCTGGTCGGGGTGCTGACCGGGCCGGCGCTGGCGGCCCGGGCACCGTGGCGGCTGCTGCTGCCCGGCTCCGCGGTCGCCGCCGCGGCGTGGGCGGTCGCCCTGGCGCTGTCGTCGGGCTGGCACCGGCTGCCCGAGCCGCTCTCGATGGTCTACGAGTACCCCAACGACGTGCCCCGGGTCGGGTCGATCGGCGCCTTCCTCTCCGGCTTCGTCGCCTCGGTGCCGGCCGACGCCGCCGACCCGTGGACGACGCACGTCGCCGGCCACCCGCCGGGCGCGCTGCTGGCCTTCGTGCTGCTGGACCGGGTGGGCCTGAGCGGGCTGGGCTGGGCGGCGGCGATGTGCGTCGCCGGTGGTGCGCTGGCGGTGCCGGCCGTGCTGGTCGCCGTCCGCGCGGTGGCGGGGGAGGAGCCGGCGCGCACCGTCGCCCCCTTCCTTGTGCTCGCCCCGTTCGCGCTGTGGGTGGCGACCTCGGCCGACGCGCTGTTCGCCGGGGTGGCGGCCTGGGGCGTGGCGCTGCTGGCCACGGCGGCCGCCCGCGCGCCCGGGGTCGCCGCCGACCTGCGCGCCCTGGCCGGTGGGCTGCTGCTCGGGCTGGCGCTGTTCCTGTCGTTCGGTCTGACCGCCCTGGGCCTGGTCGCGCTCACCGTCGTCCTGGTGCACCGCGGGCGACGGGGCTGGGGCGGCGTGGTGCGGGTGCTGGGCGTCGCCGCGCTCGGCGTCGCGCTGGTGGTCGCCGCGTTCGCCGTCGGCGGTTACTGGTGGGTGGACGGCTTCACCGCCGCCGGCGACCGGGTGCGCTCGGGGCCCTCGTACGCCAACCGACCGCTGGCGTTCTTCGTCTTCGCCAACCTGGCCGCCGCCGCGCTCGCCGTGGGCCCGGCGGCCGTGGCCGGGCTCGCCTCGCTGCGCCGCGCCCGGCTCGCGCTGCTGCCGCTGGCCGCCCTCGTCGGCGTCCTGGTCAGCGACCTCACCGGCCTGGTGCGCGGGGAGACCGAGCGCATCTGGCTGCCGTTCTACGTCTGGGTGCTGGTCGCCACGGCCTTCCTGCCGGAGCGGCAGCGGCGGGGATGGCTGGCCGCCGGGGTGGTGCTCGCGATCGGCATCGAGGTGGTCGTCCGCACCGAGTGGTGAGATCAGACCGGCGCGCGCCGGGTGCACCCGGGGCCTGACCGGGCCGGCCGCGGACAGCGCCTACCTTCGCCAGGCGTGGCACCCCGGACCAAGAGCACCCCGCCCGCCCCGCCGCAGCTGCCGGCCGAGCTGACCGACGAGCACCTGCTGGCGGCCGACCTGACCGTCCACGTCGAGCAGCGCGCGCTGCACGGGGAGGTCGAGGACGCGCTGCTCGACGACGTCGAGGTCAGCGGCAGCCGGCTGACCCGGCTGCGGCTCATCGGCGGGCGGATCACCCGCTGCCAGTTCACCGACGTCGAGGTCGTCGACTCCGACCTGTCCGGCGTCGACGTCCCGGACAGCCGCTGGCAGCGGGTCGCCGTCCGGGACAGCAGGCTGGCCGGGGTCTCGGTGGCCGGCAGCACGTGGTCCGACGTCACGCTGACCGACGTGCGGGCCGCCCGGCTGGACCTGCGGTTCGCCACCGTCCGGCGGGCCCGGTTCACCCGGTGCGACCTGAGCGGCCTCGACCTCACCGGCGCCACGCTGGACGGCGTGGTGTTCGAGGACTGCCGGCTGACCGAGGCCCGGTTCGCCCAGCTCACGGTCAAGCGGGCCGAGTTCGTCGACTGCGACGCCTCGGCGGCGCTGGGGGTCGACTCGCTGCGCTCGGCAGTGGTCGACGCCACCACCCTGATGTCGCTGGCCGCCCCGATGGCCGCCACGCTGGGGCTCCGGCTGAGCTGAACCGCACCCCCGGGATCCCGCCCGGGGGTGAGATCTCGCCCGCGCCGACCGCCCCCGGCCGTGGACGGGTTAAAATTGCAGGCCGACTGCCCGAGCGCGGCCGCTGACGCGGCCCGGTGGGTGGTCGACCGTCAGCACGTGCCGGCTCCTGCCGGCACCCAGCACCGGCCTCTCCGCCATCACCCTCGGGTGCGGCGACGCCGACGACACCGTCAGGAGAGGCGATCATGAGCGTTGCCGACGTGGACACCTCGAGCAACCCGGCCGACGCCGACTCCGTCGTGCAGGTCGTGCCCGCCGCCGAGGACGACGCCTCGACCAGCACCGAGACCACCACGGGCAGCGAGACCTCCTCGGACTTCGTCTGGGAGGACGACGAGGACGCCGTCGCCCTGCGCCAGGCGCGCAAGGAGGCCGAGCTCACCGCCTCGACCGACTCGGTCCGCGCCTACCTCAAGCTGATCGGCCGCGTGAAGCTGCTGACCGCCGAGGAGGAGGTCGACCTCGCCAAGCGGATCGAGGCCGGCCTGTACGCCGACCACAAGCTGGCCGAGGCCGCCGCGGCCGGGGAGAAGCTGGCGGCGCCGCTGCGCCGCGAGCTGACCTGGATCGTGCGGGACGGCGAGCGCGCCAAGAACCACCTGCTGGAGGCGAACCTCCGCCTGGTCGTCTCGCTGGCCAAGCGCTACACCGGCCGCGGCATGGCGTTCCTGGACCTGATCCAGGAGGGCAACCTGGGCCTGATCCGGTCGGTGGAGAAGTTCGACTACACCAAGGGCTTCAAGTTCTCCACCTACGCCACCTGGTGGATCCGGCAGGCGATCACCCGCGCCATGGCCGACCAGGCCCGCACCATCCGCATCCCGGTGCACATGGTCGAGGTCATCAACAAGCTCGGCCGGATGCAGCGGGAGATGCTCCAGGAGCTGGGCCGCGAGCCCACCCCGGAGGAGCTGGCCAAGGAGATGGACATCACCCCGGAGAAGGTGCTGGAGATCCAGCAGTACGCCCGGGAGCCGATCAGCCTCGACCAGACCATCGGCGACGAGGGCGACAGCCAGCTCGGTGACTTCATCGAGGACTCCGAGGCGGTCGTCGCCGTCGACGCGGTGAGCTTCGGGATGATGCAGGAGCAGCTGACCGGGGTGCTGCAGACGCTGTCCGAGCGTGAGGCCGGCGTCGTCCGGCTGCGCTTCGGCCTCGCCGACGGGCAGCCGCGCACGCTCGACGAGATCGGCCAGGTCTACGGGGTCACCCGCGAGCGGATCCGGCAGATCGAGTCCAAGACGATGTCCAAGCTCCGCCACCCCAGCCGCTCCCAGGTGCTGCGCGACTACCTCGAGTGACGAAGGACCCCCTTGCCCCCCCACCACTCGCAAGCTCGCGGCGGGGCCCGGCAAGGGGCCGAGGGCTGAACTCGTCTCCTGAGGAGGGGCAGTGAGCAGGCGGGGCTGGGTGCTCTTCCTGGCGATGTCGGTCATCTGGGGCGTGCCCTACCTGTTGATCAAGGTCGCGGTGGGGGAGTTCTCCCCGGCCGTGGTGGTCTTCCTGCGCTGCGCGATCGGCGCGGCCCTGCTGCTGCCGTGGACGCTGGCCCGCGGCGATCTCAGTGGGGCGCTGCGCCGGCACTGGCGGGCGCTGCTGGTGTTCACCGTGCTGGAGATGACCGGCCCGTGGTTCCTGCTGTCCTGGGCCGAGCAGGAGCTGTCGTCGTCGCTGACCGGCCTGCTGGTGGCCGGCGTCCCCTTCGTCGCGGCACTGACCGCCCGGCTGGCCGGGGACGAGGACCGGCTGTCACCGGTCCGGGTGCTCGGCATGGTGGTCGGGGTGATCGGCATCGCCGCGCTGCTGGGCCTGGACGTCGGCGGCGCCCAGCTCACCGCGATCGGCGCCGTCGCCCTGGTGGTGGTCGGCTACGCGACCGCGCCGATGGTGATCAGTCGCCGGCTGCCCGACGTCCCCGGGGTCACCGCCAGCGCGTTCGCGCTGACGGTGACCGCGCTGGTCTACGCGCCGTTCGCCGTGCCCCGGCTGGGCGACGCGGTGGAGGCGCCGGCGCACGCCTGGGCCTCGGTCGCGGTGCTCGGCGTCGTCTGCACCGCGGTCGCGCTGGCGCTGTTCTTCGCGCTGATCCGCGAGGTCGGTCCGCAGCGGGCGCTGGTGATCACCTTCGTCAACCCGGCGGTCGCGGTGCTGCTCGGCGTCGCGCTGCTGGACGAGCCGTTCACCCTCGGCATCGCGCTGGGCCTGCCGCTGATCCTGCTCGGCTGCGTGCTGGCCACCCGGCGCAGCCCGGTGCGCACCGACCGCTCCGAGCTCACCGACCTCGACGCCGCCGTCCCCTGACCCCGCACCCGCGCTTTCGCGCGCGAAACCACCCGCGCTTTCGCGCGCGAAACGCACGCGCTTTCGCGCGATGAAGCACCCGCGCTTTCGCGCGAGAAAGTGCGCCCGTGCTGGCTCAGGGGGCGGGGCGCAGGGGGGCGGTGGCGAACTCGCGCATGCCGTCGGTGAAGTCGACCCGGGCCCGGTAGCCGAGCTCGCTCTCCGCGCGCACCGGGGAGGCCACCACGTGCCGCACGTCGCCGATCCGGTACTCGCCGGTGACCTCGGGTGCCGGGCCGCCGAACGCCTCGGCCAGCGCGGCGGCCATGTCGCCCACGGTGTGCGGCACCCCCGAGGCGACGTTGTAGGCCCGCAGCGCGGAGTCGGGCGGAGTGGCCTGCAGCGAGAGCAGGTTGGCCTGGGCGACGTCGGTGACGTGCACGAAGTCCCGCTGCTGGCCGCCGTCCTCGAACACCCGGGGGGCCCGGCCGGACTCCAGCGCGCTGCGGAAGATCGACGCCACGCCCGCGTAGGGGGTGTCCCGCGGCATGTGCGGGCCGTAGACGTTGTGGTACCTCAGCGCGATCGCGCCGCCCCCGGTCGAGCGGGCCCAGGCAGCAGCCAGGTGCTCCTGGGCGAGCTTGGTCGCGGCGTAGGTGTTGCGCGGGTCGGCCGGGGTGTCCTCCCCGACCTCGCCCCAGGTCAGCTGCCGGCCGCACACCGGGCAGGGCGGCTCGAACCGGCCGGCGTCCAGGTCGGCGCGGCGGCGCGGAGCAGCCGGGACGACGCCGTGCTCGGGGCACTCGTAGCGCCCCTCGCCGTAGACCACCATCGAGCTGGCCAGCACCAGCCGGCCGACCTCCGCCCGGGCCATCGCGGCCAGCAGCACCGCCGTCCCGAGGTCGTTGATGCCGGCGTAGTCCGGCATGTCCTGCACGTCGATGCCCAGGCCGACCATCGCGGCCTGGTGGCACACCGCGTCGACGCCGTCCAGCGCCCGGTCGACGGCGTCCCGGTCGCGCACGTCACCGACCTGCAGCTCCACCCCGTCCAGGCCGGGGACTCCGTCGGCGTAGCTCGGGTGCACTGCGGGCAGCAGGGCGTCGAGCACCCGCACCTCGTGGCCGGCCTCGCGGCAGGCGGCGACGACGTGCGAGCCGATGAAGCCCGCCCCTCCGGTGATCAGGATGCGCACGACCGCAGACGCTAGCTTCGGCACCCGTGGAGCGCCCCCGGAGCACCGACGACCTGCCGCGCTGCGCCTGGGCGACCAGCGCTCCCGAGTACGTCCGGTACCACGACGAGGAGTGGGGGGTGCCGTTGCACGGCGACGACGCCCTCTACGAGCGGCTCACCCTGGAGGCCTTCCAGTCCGGGCTGTCCTGGATCACCATCCTGCGCAAGCGCCCGGCCTTCCGGGCCGCGTTCGCCGGCTTCTCGATCCCGGCGGTGGCCGCGTTCACCGAGGCGGACGTCGAGCGGCTGATGGCCGACGCGGGGATCGTCCGCAACCGCGCGAAGGTGACCGCCGCGGTGCGGAACGCCCGGGCGGCGCTGGAGGTGCCGGAGGGGTTGTCGGCCCTGCTGTGGTCGTTCGCCCCGACCGCGCCGCGCCCGAGACCGCAGGTGCTCACCGACGTCCCGGCCACGTCGCCGGAGTCGGTTGCCCTGGCCGAGGAGCTGAAGCGGCGGGGGTTCTCCTTCGTCGGGCCGACCACCTCCTACGCCCTCATGCAGGCCACCGGGATGGTCGACGACCACGTCGCGAGCTGTTTCCGGGCGGGGGAGACGCACCCGGACTGAGGGGTCCGGGTTGGTCGATGGGCGCGGATACGGGATCATGGGGCGAGAGCTCTGCACGAACAGTCGCCACACCACGGCCAGCCGGTCGGTGGGTGGCCGGTGAAGGAGGCACGCATGGCGGCCATGAAGCCGCGTACGGGTGAAGGTCCCCTCGAGGTCACCAAGGAGGGCCGCGGCCTGGTCATGCGCGTCCCGCTGGAGGGTGGCGGCCGGCTGGTCGTCGAGCTGTCCCCCGATGAGGCGAGCGCCCTCTCCGAGGCCCTGAAGGGCGCGACCAGCTGAACACCGACGCGAGTCTGCCCCCGGGCAGCCCCGCGCTCGACGACGCGGCCCCGGCCGCCGGCAGCACGCAGGCGACCGGGGTCGCGCCGTTCCCGCGGGTGGAGGTCGTGCCGACGCTCGCGGCCCTGGGTGAGGACGACGTCCTGGCCGTGCCGGTGGGCGCGAAGGGCGCACTGCCCGACTGGCTGACCGCGGAAGCCGGGGCGCCGGTGGACGCGGGGCTCCTCGCCGGCGCCCTGGCCGACACCGGCAACGGCGGGAAGCCGGGCGGGATCACCAACGTGCCGATCACCGGCCGGCGCCCACGCAGCGTGCTGGCCGTCGGGGTGGGTGACGCGACCCTGCCGCACCTGCGCTCGTACGTGGCGGTCGCCGTCCGGCGGGGGCAGGCCCTCGCCGAGTCCGGCGCCCGCCGGCTGGTGCTGCCGCTGGACACCGGGGTCGCCCCGGCCGGCGCCGACGAGGTGCGCACCGCGGTGGAGACCGCGCTGCTGGCCGGGTACCGCTTCCGGGAGGCCTCGACCCCGCACCCGCCCCGGCTGGCCGAGGTGCTCGTGGTCGCCGCCGACGCCGACGACCCGGCGGTCGCCGCCGGGGAGCTCGCCGGCCGGGTCGCCGCGGAGTCGGTGGCCTGGGCCCGCGACCTGGTCAACACCCCGGGCAACACCAAGAACCCGGCGTGGCTGGCCGACCGCGCGGTCGAGCGGCTGGGCGAGCTGCCGCACGTGCAGGTGTCGGTGCTCGGGTCCGACGAGCTGGCTGCCGGCGGCTTCGGCGGCGTGCTCGCGGTCGGCGGTGGCTCGGCCGGCCCGCCCCGGGTCGTGGTCGCCACCTACCGGCCGCCGCGCGCCGGCGCGGGGCACCCGGTGCTGGTCGGCAAGGGCATCACCTTCGACACGGGCGGCATCTCGATCAAGACCAACGCCGGCATGCGCGAGATGAAGACCGACATGGCCGGCGCCGCCACGGTGCTCGCCGCCGTCGACGCCGCGGCCCGGCTCGAGCTGCCCGTCGCGGTGAGCGCCGTGGCCGCGCTCGCCGAGAACGCGGTGTCCGGCGACGCCTACCGGCCGGCCGACGTCGTGCGGCACGTGGGCGGGCGCACCACGGAGGTGCGCAACACCGATGCGGAGGGCCGGCTGGTGCTCGCCGACGCGCTCGCGCACGCCCGGCTGGTGCTCGGCGCCACCGTGTTGGTCGACGTCGCCACCCTCACCGGGGCGATGAGGACGGCGCTGGGTGCCCGCACGGCCGGCCTGTACGCCACCGCCGACGGGCTGGCCGACGCGCTGCGCGCCGCCGCCGGGCACGCCGGGGAGGCGGTCTGGCGGATGCCGCTGTCGGAGGAGCACGTCGGTCACCTGCGCGCCCAGCTCGACTCCGAGGTCGCCGACGCGAACAACGCCCCCGGCAACCCGGGGTCGACCACGGCGGCGCTGTTCCTGCAGCCGTTCGCCGGGGAGCTGCCCTGGGCGCACCTGGACGTCGCCGGCCCGGCGCGGTCGGCGACGGACGACGCCGAGGTGGTCAAGGGCGGCACCGGTTTCGGCGTCCGCACCCTGCTGCGCTGGCTGGAGGCGGGTGCACCGGTCGACCCGCCCGGTGGCCCGATCGTGCGCGACTGAGGGGTTGCCCCGGCCGGTCGGCGGGCACCTCCCAGGGCGAGCCGCGCCACCGGCGCGACCGGACCGAGGGGGAGCAGCCGTGAGCATGATGGACAAGGCCAAGGGCGCGCTGAACAGCGACAAGGGCGAGCAGGCCAGCGACAAGGCCCTGGACAAGGGCGAGCAGTTCGCCGACCAGAAGACCGGCGGCAACCACGACGCGCAGATCGACAAGGGGCGCGACGCCGCCGACACGAAGATCGGCAACCAGTAACCGGACGGTCGCGGGGGGGGGGGGGGGGGGGGGGGGGGGGGGGGGGGGGGGGGGGGGGGGGGGGGGGGGGGGGGGGGGGGGGGGGGGGGGGGGGGGGGGGG
>NZ_JBJJTJ010000043.1:0-21877 GCF_054177765.1 Modestobacter lacusdianchii
TCGACTTGCATGTGTTAAGCACGCCGCCAGCGTTCGTCCTGAGCCAGGATCAAACTCTCCGTAGATGATTTGATCGCGGCTGAGACCAAGAGTTGGCACTCTCGTTCAATCAACCAAAGGAACCCAAACACCACGATCAAAGACCGCAGTGCCCAGGGATTTGTTACTTGGCACTGACTTTCGGCACGCTGTTGAGTTCTCAAGGAGCGGACGCGCACGAACCCCGGCCAATTCCTTGGCCTTCGTTCGAGGCGGCTTGTCCCACAGTACGCCGTGCACGGCTCGCTGTCACACCCTGGGGGTCTGACCTCGCGGCTCCCGGCCCTTCCGGCCCGGTCTCGCTCGGCGCAGAGAGAAAGTTACGTGGCCGGACGGGGCTCGTCAAACCGCCTCGGGCCGGATCCGGGCCTGCGAGGCCTCCACGGGACCGTTGCCACGGCGAAAGCCCAGGTCAGCGCAGTCCGGCCGGCGCCGGAATGTGAGGCAGGTCGCGCTGCGGGAGGTGCTCCGCGGGTGGTGTCGGCTCTCAGAGGCCGAGCAGCGACTCGATGCCCACGGTCAGGCCGGGCCGCTTGCCGATCTCCCGGACCGCGAGCAGCACACCGGGCATGAAGGACGCCCGGTCGTAGGAGTCGTGCCGCAGGGTGAGGGTCTCCCCCGCCGCCCCCATGAGCACCTCCTGGTGCGCGACCAGTCCGGTGAGCCGGACCGCGTGCACGGGGACGCCCTCGACGTCGGCACCCCGAGCCCCGGGCAGCGAGTCGGACTCACGGGTGGCATCGGGGGCGGCGGGCACTCCGGCGGCCCGACGGGCGGCGGCGACGAGGCGGGCTGTGCGGGCCGCGGTGCCCGAGGGCGCGTCCACCTTGCCGGGGTGGTGCAGCTCGACGATCTCCACCGAGGGGAAGAACCGCGCTGCCTCCTGGGCGAAGCGCATCAGGAGCACCGCCCCGATGCCGAAGTTCGGCGCGATGAGCACGCCCACCTCGGGCTTGGGCTCCAGCCACTCCGCGATCGTGGCCAGGCGGGCCTCGTCGAAGCCCGTCGTCCCGACCACGCAGTGGATGTTCTGGTCGATGCAGAAGCGGATGTTGTCCATGACCGAGTCCGGTCGGGTGAAGTCCACGACCACCTGGGCGCCGGCGTCGGCCACGTTGAACAGCCAGTCGCGCTCGTCGACCATGGCGACCAGCTCCATGTCGTCGGCGGCGTCCACCGCCCGGCAGACCTCGGTGCCCATCCGGCCGCGTGCCCCGAGCACCCCCACCGAGACGAGCGGTGCGTCGCCGGAGCTGGCGGAGGTGGGCTGGGGGTCGCTGGCCGGCGGAGTGCTCATGCGGCGATGCTCACCAACCGGGGCCCCGGACGCAAGACGGCCCCCCGGTCGGTGCCGGTCAGCGAGCGCGCAGCGCCCGGCGACGTGCCAAGAGCTCCCAGAGCAGCAGCCCGAGCAGCACCCCGACCACGTCGGCCAGCCAGTCGGCCACCGACGTCGACCGGTTGAGCAGGTCCAGCGACTGGAGCAGCTCGCTGAGTGCGGCGTAGACCACCAGCAGCCCGGCCAGCACCCCGCGCCGCACCCCCGCCCACCGGCCGGTGAGCGAGAGCGCGGCGAACAGCGCCAGGTGCACGACCTTGTCCACCCCGGGTGGGGCCGACGGCACGTCCGACGCCGGGGCGAACAGCACCGCCAGCGACACCAGCACCGTGACGGCGAACGCGCCGCGGGCCAGCGCGCCGTGCTCGGCGAAGGACGAGGGCTCGGTCATGCGGCGTTCAGGCGGCGAGCAGCCGGTCGAGGTCGCGCTCGCGGTAGGGCCCCACGACGGCCAGGCAGGTCGGACGGGTGAACAGGTCGGCGGCGACCGCGCGCACCTGGTCCTCGTCCACCGCGTCCAGCCGGTCGAGGACGGTGCGCACCGGCAGGTACTCCCCGTAGGACAGCTCGCTCTTGCCGAGCCGGCTCATCCGGGAGCCGGTGTCCTCCAGGCCCAGCACCATGCCGCCCTTGAGCTGGCCGCGCGCCCGGGCGACCTCCTCCGCGGTGAGCCCGCCGGTGGCCACCTCCGCCAACCCGGCGCGGACCAGCCGGAGCACCTCGGGCACCCGCTTGGGCGAGCAGCCGGCGTAGACCGAGAAGCTGCCCGTGCCGGCGTAGTGGGTCAGCGACGAGCCGACGCTGTAGACCAGCCCCCGCTTCTCCCGGATCTCCTGGAACAGCCGCGAGCTCATGCCGCCACCGACCGCGGCGTCCAGCACGGCGGCCGCGTACCGGCGCTCGTCCAGGCGCCCCATCCCGAGGCCGCCCAGCAGCAGGTGGGTCTGCTCGGTGCGCCGGTGGATCAGCCCCGAGGGGCGGGCCGGCTGCGTCAGCCCGACGTCCTCGCCGAGCCGCAGCGGGTCCGGCCGCGCCGCCCCGGCGAGCCGGTCGCCGAAGGCCGCCGTCACGAGGTCCAGCACCTGCTGGTGGTCGACCCGACCCGCGGCCGAGACGACGATCGAGGGCACGGCGTACCGCTCCCGGTACCACCCGTCGACGTCCTCCCGGGTGAGCGCCTCGATGGAGGCCACGGTGCCCAGCACCGAGCGGCCGAGCGGGGTGTCCCCGAAGAGCGTCTCGGCGTACAGGTCGTGGACCGCGTCGGCGGGCTCGTCGTCGCGCATGGCGATCTCCTCGAGCACCACCGTGCGCTCGGACTCCAGGTCCGGGGCGGTGTTGAGCGCCTCGGTGACCAGGTCACCCAGCAGCGTGACGGCCAGCGGCAGGTCGCTGGCGAGCACGTTCGCGTAGTAGCAGGTGTGCTCCTTGGCGGTGAAGGCGTTCATCTCACCGCCGACGGCGTCCATCGCCGTGGCGATCTCCAGCGCCGTCCGGCTGCGCGTCCCCTTGAACAGCAGGTGCTCGAGGAAGTGCGAGGAGCCCCCCAGTTCCGGGCTCTCGTCCCGGGAACCGACGCCCACCCAGATGCCCAGGGTCGCCGACAGCACCCCGGGCATGGTCTCGGTGAGCACGCGCAGCCCACCGGGCAGCTCGGTTCGCTCCACCCGGCCGCCGACCTCGTCGACGTCGAGCACCTGGGTGAGACCGGCCGGGGCCGGGACGGACGCCGCAGCGCCCGTCCCGGCCCCGGTCAGGTCGTCCGACGTGGTCACGCCTCCGCGGGAGCGGCGTCGTCGGCCGGAGCCGCGTCACCGGCGGCAGCGGCGTCACCCTCGGCGACCGGCACCAGGCTGATCTTGCCGCGGGCGTCGATGTCGGTGATCTCCACCTGGAGCTTGTCACCGACGTTCGCGACGTCCTCGACCTTGGCGATCCGCTTGCCGCCACCCAGCTTGCTGATGTGCACCAGGCCGTCGCGGCCGGGCAGCAGCGAGACGAACGCGCCGAAGGCGGTCGTCTTCACCACGGTGCCGAGGAAGCGCTCGCCGACCTTGGGCAGCGTGGGGTTGGCGATCGCGTTGATCCGGTCGACCGCGGCCTGGGCCGAGGGGCCGTCGGCGGCGCCGACGTAGATCGTGCCGTCGTCCTCGATGGTGATGTCGGCGCCGGTCTCGTCCTGGATCGCGTTGATCATCTGGCCCTTGGGCCCGATGACCGCACCGATCTTGTCGACCGGGATGCGCACCGTGGTCACCCGGGGGGCGTACGGGCTCATCTCGTCGGGACCGTCGATCGCCTCGAGCATGACGTCGAGGATGTGCAGCCGGGCCGCACGGGCCTGGGTCAGCGCACCGGCGAGGACGTCGGAGGGGATGCCGTCGAGCTTCGTGTCCAGCTGGAGGGCCGTCACGAAGTCCTTGGTGCCGGCGACCTTGAAGTCCATGTCACCGAAGGCGTCCTCGGCACCGAGGATGTCGGTCAGCGCGACGTACTCGGTCTTGCCGTCGACCTCGTCGGACACCAGGCCCATGGCGATGCCGGCGACCGGGGCCTTCAGCGGCACACCGGCGTTGAGCAGGGCCAGCGTCGAGGCGCAGACCGAGCCCATCGAGGTGGAGCCGTTGGAGCCGAGGGCCTCGGAGACCTGGCGGATCGCGTAGGGGAACTCCTCGCGGTCGGGCAGGACCGGCAGCAGCGCCCGCTCGGCCAGGGCGCCGTGGCCGATCTCGCGGCGCTTGGGCGAGCCCACCCGACCGGTCTCACCGGTGGAGTACGGCGGGAAGTTGTAGTTGTGCATGTAGCGCTTGCGGGTGACCGGGTTCAGCGTGTCCAGCTGCTGCTCCATGCGGAGCATGTTCAGCGTGGTGACGCCCATGATCTGGGTCTCGCCGCGCTCGAACAGCGCCGAGCCGTGCACCCGCGGGAGCACCTCGACCTCGGCCGACAGCGGCCGGATGTCGGTCAGGCCACGGCCGTCGATGCGGATCCTGTCCCGCAGGATGCGCTGGCGGACGACCTTCTTGGTCACCGCGCGGAAGGCCCCGGAGATCTCCTTCTCCCGGCCCTCGAACTGACCGGCCAGCGCGGCCTTGACCTCGTCCTTGAGCGCGTCGGTGGCCTCCTCGCGCTCCTGCTTGCCGGCGATGGCCTGGGCCACGGCGAGCTTCTCGGCGGCCTGGGCCTCGACGGCGGCGTACACGTCGTCCTGGTAGTCCAGGAAGCGGGGGAAGTGCGCCTCGGGCTTGGCGGCCTTGGCAGCCAGCTCGGACTGCGCCTGGCACAGGGCCTTGATGAACGGCTTGGCGGCCTCGAGGCCCTGGGCCACGACCTCCTCGGTCGGGGCGGTGGCCCCACCGGCGACCAGCTCGACGGTCTTCTCGGTGGCCTCGGCCTCGACCATCATGATCGCGACGTCGCCGTCGGGCAGGACCCGGCCGGCCACCACCATGTCGAAGACGGCGTCCTCGAGCTCGGCGTGGGTCGGGAAGCCCACCCACTGGCCGTTGACGAGCGCCACCCGGGTGCCGCCGATCGGGCCGGAGAACGGCAGGCCGGAGAGCTGGGTCGAGGCCGACGCGCCGTTGATGGCGAGCACGTCGTAGAGGTGGTCGGGGTCCAGGGACAGGACCGTGATGACGACCTGGACCTCGTTGCGCAGGCCCTTGGCGAACGTCGGGCGCAGCGGGCGGTCGATCAGTCGGCAGGTGAGGATCGCGTCCTCGGACGGGCGCCCCTCGCGGCGGAAGAACGAGCCCGGGATCTTGCCGATCGCGTACATGCGCTCTTCGACGTCGACCGTGAGCGGGAAGAAGTCGAACTGCTCCTTGGGCTGGCGGCCGGCGGTGGTGGCCGACAGCAGCGTGGTGTCGCCCATGGTGGCGACGACGGAGCCGGCGGCCTGCTTGGCGAGGCGGCCGGTCTCGAAGGTGACGGTGCGGGAGCCGAGGGCCCCGTTGTCGATCACCGCGGTGGCGGTGAAGACGCCGTCCTCGAAGTCGTTGTCGATGGTGTCGGTGCTGGGTGCGGACATCGTGTCCTCTTCCTACGTCGCATACGGCGACGTCCTCTTCGCGGCGTTCTGCGCCGACGGCGTCCGGGGCGACCGGTCTTCGATCGAAGCCCTCGGGGGCGCGGGTGCCTGCGGTCAGGCTCGCTGCGTCCCGGGGGCCACTACCGAGGACCGGTCCACGCGGGGCGTGGCGGTGCGGTCAGCCGGTGGTCCCGTGCGGCGGGTGCCGCACGAGTGAGGGGACCGTCCCGGCGTGCCGGAGCGGTCCCCTCGGTCGTGCTAGCGGCGCAGGCCGAGCCGCTCGATGAGCGAGCGGTACCGGTTGATGTCGGTCTTCGCCAGGTAGTTCAGCAGCCGCCGGCGGCGGCCGACCAGCAGGAGCAGGCCCCGCCGGCTGTGGTGGTCGTGCTTGTGCATCTTGAGGTGCTCGGTCAGGTCGCTGATCCGTCGGGTCAGCATCGCGACCTGCACCTCGGGGGAACCGGTGTCGTTCTCGACCGTCGCGTACTCGGTCATGATCTGCTTCTTCGTCGCGCTCTCCAGCGCCATGGTGCCTCCAGGGCAGGTCACGTGTGGCCCCCGGTCTGTGTCACGGGGGCAGCATGCACACACGTCGGTCGCCCGACGTCGGGTCAAGGTTACACAGGCCTGCCGGAGAGGCCTCGCCGAGAGCGGGCACCAGACCCGTCCAGCCGAGCGGGGTGTGGGCCCTCGGGCTCGCCGGAGCGGCTCGGCGGAGCCTGGCCGCGGTGCGGCCGGTCAGGGCCGCCGGGTCACACCCCGAGGACGGCGCGGGTGCGGGCCACGTCGTCGGCCATGGCGACCAGCAGCTCCGGGACGCCCGGGAAGGAGACCATCGGCCGCAGCCGCTCGACGAACTCGACGCCGACGTGCTCGCCGTAGAGGTCGCCGTCGAAGTCCAACAGGTGCGCCTCCACCGTGCGCCGCGCGCCGGCGAAGGTCGGGTTGCTGCCCACCGAGATCGCCGCCGGGTGGCTGGCGCGGCTGGCGCCGGTCGGGTCCCGGAGCACGAGGGCGCCGGCGTAGACCCCGTCCGCCGGGACGGCGGTGTGCGCGGGGCTCTCCACGTTCGCGGTCGGGTAGCCCAGCTCGCGGCCGCGCCGGTCACCGCGCACGACGATCCCGTCGACCCGGTGCGGGCGGCCCAGGGCGAGCGCGGCCGAACCCATGTCACCGGCCGCCACGCAGGCACGGATGTAGGTGGAGGAGATGGTGACCTCGCCGTCGCCGGTGAGGTCGGGCGCGGACCCGACGCTGGTCAGGTCCACCCCCTCGACGCCGAAGCCGAAGCGCCGCCCCTCGGCGGTCAGCGTCTCGACGGTGCCGGTCGCCTTGTGCCCGTAGGTGAAGTTGCGCCCGACCACGACCTGGGCGGCGTGCAGGTGCTCGACCAGCACGGTGTGGGTGAACTCCCCCGGCGCCAGCCGGCTGAACTCGGGGGTGAAGGGCAGCACGCACATCGCGTCGACGCCGAGCGCGGCGACCAGCTCGGCCTTGCGGTCGGGCGAGGTGAGGATCGCCGGGTGCGAGCCCGGGCGGACCACCTCGGAGGGGTGCGGGTCGAAGGTGAGCAGCAGCGCAGGCCGCCGCATCGCCCGGGCGCGCGCCACCGCCGTCCCGATCAGGTGCTGGTGCCCGCGGTGGACGCCGTCGTACATGCCGACCGTGACCACGGTGCGTCCCAGGTCCGGTGGCGTCGCCTCCAGTCCGCGCCAGCGCAGCACGCCGCTCCCCTCCCCCGCCGACTGCCGCGAGCTGCGCTCAGGAACCGGACTCGACGCGGTGCAGCCAGCCGTGGCCGTCGGCCACCCGGCCGTGCTGCACGTCGAGCAGGTGCTCGCGCAGCTGCATCGTCAGCGGACCGGGGGTGCCGTCGCCGACGACGAAGTCGCCGGTGCGGGCCTTGACCGTGCCGACCGGGGTGATCACGGCGGCGGTGCCGCAGGCGAAGGTCTCGGTGATCGAACCGTCGGCCACACCGGCACGCCACTCGTCGACGGTGAACTTGCGCTCGGTGACCCGGTGGCCCAGCTCGCGGGCCACGGTGATCAGCGACTCGCGGGTGATGCCGGGCAGCAGGGTGCCGGTCAGCTCGGGGGTGACCAGCTCGGCGTCGGCGCCGGAACCGAGGACGAAGAACAGGTTCATCCCGCCCATCTCCTCGACGTACCGCTTCTCGGTCGCGTCGAGCCAGACGACCTGGTCGCAGCCGGCGGCGATCGCCTGCTCCTGGGCCAGCAGGCTGGCGGCGTAGTTGCCGGCGCACTTGACGTCCCCGGTGCCACCGGGAGCGGCCCGGATGTAGTCCTCGGAGAGGTAGACCGAGACCGGCTGCACGCCGCGCGGGAAGTAGGCGCCGGCCGGGCTGGCGATCACGATGAACAGGTACTCGTGCGCCGGCCGGACGCCCAGGAAGGGCTCGACGGCCAGCATGTAGGGCCGGATGTACAGCGTCTGGTCGGGGCCGGTGGGCACCCAGTCGCGGTCGGTGTCGACCAGGGCGTCGACGGCGGTGAGGAAGGCGTCGGCCGGCACCTGCGGCATGGCCAGCCGGGCGGCGCTGCGGGCGAAGCGGGCGGCGTTGGCCTCCGGCCGGAAGGTGGCGACGCTGCCGTCGGGCTGGGCGTAGGCCTTGAGCCCCTCGAAGATCGACTGCGCGTAGTGCAGCGCGGCGGCGCTCGGGTCCAGCTGCAGCGGGGCGTAGGCGGTGAGGCGCGCGTCGACCCAGCCGGCGCCGACCTGGTACCGGGCCACGAACATCGAGTCGGTGAAGTACCGGCCGAAGCCCGGGTCGGCGAGCTGCTCGGCGCGCTCGGTGGCCGAGCGACGCGGCACGTCCTCCACGACCAGCGGCACGCCCTCGGTGAAGGACCGGGAGGAGGTACGGCTGTCGGCGAGCGTGTCGGTCATGGCTCCCACCTGCTGGTGCTGTGTGCTGGAGCGTCGCCCGGCGGTTGCCAGGCCCGCCGGGTCACCCTAGCCCGGTGCTCCCGGGCGCCGGCACGTGCGGACCGGACGAGCCGGTGGGCCCGCCGGGGTGCGGCCGGTGCCCGCGCCGCCGTCGGGGGTGCGGCGACGACGGCGCGGGCCGGTTGCTCAGCTGCTCTTGGGGGCCGCGGACTCGACGACCTCGTAGCTCCACACGTGCTGCTGGGAGCGCTCGGCGGCCGGGGCCAGGGTGTCGCCCCCGCCGTCGTGCGCGCGGTCGAAGTCCTGGCTGGACTGCCAGGACTCGTAGGCCTCCTCGCTGGTCCACCGGGTGTAGACGAGGTAGGCGTCGGTGCCCGCCACCGGGCGCAGCAGCTCGAACCACTCGAAGCCCGGGGTCGTCTCCACCGCGCCGGCCCGGCCCCTGAACCGCTCCTCGAACCGGGCGCGCTTGTCCTCGGGCATGGTCACCACGTTGATCTTCACGACGCTCATGCACCGCATCCTGCCCAACGCCGGCCCGGCCGACACGGCGAGTGCGCCAGACTGGGGGCGTGAGGGAGCAGCCGCGCACCGCTGACATCGGCTTCGCCCGGCTGGACCCGGACCGGGCCGCCCGCACCGGCACCCCGGAGGTGGTGTTCGCCGGCGGCAAGACCCCGGCGGAGACGGTCGGCTGCCTCGCGGGACTGGTGGACGCCGGCGTCCCGCTGGCCTGGGCCACCCACGTCGACGAGCCGACCGCCACCGCGGTGCGCGAGCGCTGGCCGGACGCGCACGTCGACCCGGTGGCCCGGGTGGTCTGGGTGGGCACTCCCCCGCCCCCGGTCGGGCGGGTGCTGGTGCTGACCGCCGGCACGTCGGACGGCGCGGTCGCCGCCGAGGTCGCCGCGACGCTGGCCGCCAGCGGGGTGGGCTGCCACCGGGTGGACGACGTCGGGGTCGCCGGCGTGCACCGGGTGCTGGCCGTGGCCCCGGACCTCGCCGCCGCCGACGCGGTCGTGGTGGTCGCCGGGATGGACGGTGCGCTGCCCAGCGTGGTCGCCGGGCTCACCGACCGGCTGGTGGTGGCGGTGCCCACCTCGGTCGGCTACGGCGCCGCCTTCGACGGGCTGGCCGCGCTGCTGACGATGCTCACGGCCTGCGCACCGGGGGTGCTGGTGGTCAACATCGACAACGGCTTCGGCGCCGGTGTCGCCGCCGCCCGCATCGTCCGCTCCGCGCACCGCCCGGGCCCCCCGCCGAGCTGACCCCGGCGCCGGGTCGCGGTCCCCGCTCGACCACCGGCGGCGGGCCGGGTGGGGTCAGGGCGGGTCAGCGGTAGCGCACCGGGTCGGGCAGCAGCTCGTTCATGGAGCCGGACCGGAAGCCACGTGGGTCCAGCTCGACCCGGGCGAAGCCACGCACCGCGGCCAGCAGCTCGGGCCCGACCAGCGGCACCAGCACGGCGTCCACCTCGACCCGGGCGACGTCCTCGCCGAGGTCCCGCACCCGGAGGTCGCGCACCGGGTGGCCGGCCGCGGTGAGCGCCGCGCGCAGCGCGGCCTCGGCGGCCTCGACCCGGGCCAGGCCCTCGGCCGACACCGGCACCCCGTAGGCGATCCGGCTCGCCAGGCAGGCCGCGGCGGGCTTGTCGGCCAGCGACAGCCCCCAGGCCCGGGCGGCGGCCCGCACGTCGTCCTTGGTCATCCCGGCGCGGGCCAGCGGCGCCCAGGCCCCGCGCTCGGCGGCGGCCAGGATGCCGGGGCGGAAGCCGGCCCGCAGGTCGTCGGCGTTGGTGCCGGTGACCACGTCGGCGATGCCCAGCCGAGCGGCGAGCGGGGTGAGCACGTCGACCAGCTCGGTCTTGCAGAACGCGCACCGGTCACCGGCGTTGGCCACGTAGCCGGCGCGGGACAGCTCGTCGGTGCGCGGCTGCTCGTGCCGCACCCCCAGCCCGGCCGCGAACTCGTGCGCCGCCGTCCGCTCGGCGGCCGGCAGGCTCGGGGAGACGGCGGTGGCCGCCACCACCCGCTCGGCGCCCAGCGCCCGCACCGCCGCGGCGAGCACGACCCCGGAGTCGACCCCGCCGGAGAAGGCGACCAGCACCGCGGGGACGGCGGCCAGCTCGGCCTCCAGCAGGGCCAGCCGCTGCTCCAGTTCGCTCACCCCCGCAGGGTGCCACCGGCTCAGCCGGGCGGGAAGCCGACGGCGACCCGGGCCAGCGGGCCGGCGTCCTCCACCAGCGCGACCAGCCGGCCGTCCGGGGCGATCGCGGCGTGCAGACCGGGGGCGCCGGTGGCCGGCACCCGCTGGCCGTACCCGAGCGCCACCGCCTCCTCGGCGGTGAGCTCGCGGGCCGGGAAGACCGCGCGGGCGGCGTCGGCCAGCCCCAGCACCCCCGGGCCGGCGCCGTCGGCGGACAGCGCACCGGCGGCCTCCTCGACCGGGCGGGCCGCGTCGGTGGCGAACGGGCCGGAGGAGGTGCGCCGCAAGGCCACCAGGTGGCCGCCCACGCCGAGGGCGGCGCCGACGTCCCGGGCGATCGCCCGGATGTAGGTGCCTGTGCTGCAGCGGACGGTCACGTCCACGTCGACGAGGTCGGCGGTGGGCCGGTCGACCCGGTGGACGTCGATCGAGTGCACGGTCACCGACCGGGCCGCCAGCTCGAACTCCTCACCGGCCCGCACCCGGTCGTAGGAGCGCCGGCCGTCGACCTTGACCGCGCTCACCGACGAGGGCACCTGCTGCAGCGGCCCGACCTGGGCGGCCAGCGCCGCGCGGACGGCCTGCTCGGTGACTCCGGCGGCCGAGGCGGTGGCGGTCACGTCGCCCTCCCGGTCGTCGGTGACCGTGGACTGCCCGAGCCGGATCGTGGCGTCGTAGGTCTTGTCCGACCCCGAGAGGTGGCCGAGCAGCCGGGTGGCCGCACCCACCCCGAGCACGAGCAGGCCGGTGGCCATCGGGTCGAGCGTCCCGGCGTGGCCGACCTTGCGCACCGACAGCACGCGGCGGGCGCGGGCGACGACGTCGTGGGAGGTCATCCCGCCGGGCTTGTCGACCAGCAGCAGGGACGGCGGGACGTCCGCGTCGGGCTTCTTCGGGCTCATCCGACCTCCTCGCCGGCGCTCGTCGGGGGGCTTCGCCGGGCTGCTGTGCACATCGTTCCGCTCGCGGGCTCGCTCACGCCGACACGCTCTCACCCAGCCACGCGCTGCCCCGCACCCGCAGGCCCACGGCGACCAGCCGGAGCACGACGAACAGGGTGAGACCGGTCCAGACGCCGGCCAGGCCCCAGTCCAGCCAGCCCGACAGCAGCGACAGCGGCACGAACCCCAGCAGCGCCGCCCCGACCGTGACGGTGCGCAGGTAGGCGACGTCGCCGGCGCCCATGAGCACCCCGTCGAGGGCGAACACCACCCCGGCCAGCGGCTGCATCAGGGCCAGGAACCACCAGACCAGCCCGGCCTGGGCAAGCACCGCGGGGTCGTCGGTGAACAGCCCGGGGAGCACCGGGCGCAGCGCCACCAGCAGCACCGCGACCAGCGCACCGGTGCCCAGGCCCCACCGGATGACCCGTGCCCCGGTGGCCCGGGCGTCGTCGGGGCGGCCGGCGCCCAGCGCGGTGCCGACCAGCGTCTGCGCGGCGATCGCGTAGGCGTCCAGCACCAGCGCGAGGAAGAGCCACAGCTGCAGGGCGATCTGGTGGGCGCCCAGCTGTGCGGTGCCCGACCGGGCCACCACCGCGGCTGCGGCGGCGAAGGCCAGCTGCAGCACGGCGGCGCGCAGCAGCAGGTCCCGGCCGAGCACCAGCTGGGCACGCAGCGCCGCGGGCCGGGGGCGCCAGGGCACGTCCGTGCGGGCCAGCTCGCGGGCCAGCGCCCGGACGAAGAGCGCCGCCGAGACGCCCTGACCGACGACGTTGGCCACCGCGGAGCCGACCAGGCCCAGCCCGGCGACGTGCACCAGCAGCGGGCAGAGCACCAGGCTGACCAGGCTGCCGGCCAGCACGTACCCCATCGGACGGCGCAGCTCCTGGACCCCGCGCAGCCACCCGTTGCCGGCCAGCGCGACCAGCAGCAGCGGCAGCCCGGCGCTGGCCACCCGCAGCCACTGCTCGGCGGCGTCGGCGACCGGCCCCGCCCCGCCGGCCAGCAGCCGGGTGAGCGGCCCGGCGACCACCTGGAAGGCGACGGCGAGCAGCCCGCCCAGGGCCAGCGCCAGCCAGGTGGCCTGCACCCCCTCGCTGACCGCACCGGCCCGGTCGCCGGCCCCCGCCCGGCGGGCGGCGCGTGCGGTGGTGCCGTAGGCGAGGAAGTTGAGCAGCGCAGCGACGTAGGCCAGCAGCCCGCCACCGACGGCCAGGCCGCCGAGGCTGACGGTGCCCAGGTTGCCGACCACCGCGGTGTCCACCAGCAGGTACAGCGGCTCGGCGGCGAGCACCACGAGCGCCGGTGCCGCCAGCGCCGGGATCGACGGCCGCGCGGGCACTGCCCGTTCCCCGCCCTGCCGTCCGGCCGACGGCGACGTCACAGCGTGCGGGCCAGCTCCGCGCGGAGCTCGTCGATCGTGCCCGGCAGGTCGTGGGCCGAGGTGTACCCGGCGGCGGCACGGTGCCCACCCCCACCGAGGGCCGTCGCCACCCGGGAGAGGTCGGTCGCCCCGCGCGAGCGCAGGGAGACCACCCACGAGCCGTCGTCCTGGCCCTTGACGACGCAGGCGACGTCGGCCTCCGCGGTGGCCCGGACGACGTCCACCAGGGCCTCGAGCTGGTCGGGAGCCAGCCCGTGCGCCCGGGCCTCCGCCGCCGAGGACCAGGTCCAGACCAGCCCGGCGCCCACCTGGGGCTCGAGGGCGGCGCGGCCGGTGGCAGCCGAGAGCAGGCCCAGCCACCCGAACGGCGCGGTGTCGAACAGCCGCCGGCTGATCGCGGCGTGGTCGATCCCGGTGCGGAGCAGCCGGGCGGCCAGCTCGTGGGTGCCCGGTGAGGTGTTGCCGAACCGGAACGACCCGGTGTCCGCGGCCAGGCCGGCGTAGAGGCAGGTCGCCAGCTCCTGGTCCAGGGCCACGTCCAGCTGCTCGAGCAGGTCGGCGACGAGCACCACGGTCGCGGCGGCCTGCGGGTCGATCAGCCGGACGTCGCCGAAGCCGGGGTTGCTGGCGTGGTGGTCGACGACGACCGAGCGCCCGGCCGACCCGAGCAGCGGGACCAGGCAGCCCAGCCGGCCGGGCGAGGCGGCGTCCAGGCTGACGAACAGGTCGACCTGCTCCGGGACCGAGGCGGGGTCGACCAGCCGATCGGCGCCGGGCAGCCAGCCCAGCGACGAGGGCAGCGTGAACGGCTCGGGGAACGTGGCCACCGCGTCCGCGCCGCACCGGCGCAGCCCCTCGGCCAGCGCGAGCGTGCTGCCGAGGGCGTCCGCGTCCGGCTGGACGTGACCGGACAGCACGACGGTGGCCCCGGCGCGCGCCGCCCCGGCCAGCGCCCGGACCGCCTCGTCACGGGCGGCCAGGAGCGGCCCGGACGGGGCGGTGGACATCGAGGCGGTGGGGGTCGAGGCGGTGGGGATCGAGGCGGTGGTCACCTCAGCTCGGGTCCTCGGGTCCGGGGTCGGCGTGCGGCACGGCGTTGGACTCCTCGCCGACCGAGCCACCACCCACGGCGTAGTGCGAGCCGTCGTCGGGCTCGTCGGCGGCGATGCTCTCGGTGGTGCCGATGTCGCCGGTCTTGCCGCCGGCGGTCGGGTCGCCGTCCGCGGGCTCGTCCCGGCCGCCGAAGCCGACGCCCTGCTCGGCGGCAGGGTCGGCGTACGGGTCGGGGTCGACGGCGCCGGTCATCGGGCACTCCGCTCGGTGGTGGGCGCGTCCGCCGGGTCGGTCAGCTCCGCCACGTCGTCGTCCTCGGCGGTGGCGTCCTCGAGATCGTCCTCGTCGACGGCCGGCTTGCGGTAGGGGTCGGCGTCGCCGGCGTACTGGGCGCCCTCGCGGCTGCGGGCCAGCTCGGCGTCGGCGTGCCGGACGCGCTCGAGTGCCTCCTCCAGCTCGCGGGCCGTGTCGGGCACGGCGTCGGCGACGAAGGTCAGCGTCGGCACGAACTTGATGCCGGTCTGCTTGCCCACGGTCGAGCGCAGCACGCCGGTGGCGCTGGCCAGGGCCCGCGCGGACTCCTCGACCTGCTGGGCGTCGCCGTAGACGGTGTAGAACACCGTCGCCTCCCGCAGGTCACTGGTGACCCGCGAGTCGGTGATGGTGACCATCCCGAGGCGGGGGTCCTTGATCTGCGTCTCGATGGTGGCGGAGACGATCTGACGGATGCGCACCGCCAGCCGGCGTGCGCGGGCCGGGTCAGCCATCGGTCCTCCTCAGAACGGCCAGGGACGAACCTGGGTGAGTCGGGACGGCCCCGTCGCAGGAGCCCACCGCGAGCGTGCGAGCGGTGCGGGGCGACGGGGTCATTGATCGGTGTCGCTGGTGAGCTGCCGGTGGGTCGACAGCAGGGTCACCTCCGGCCGCTCGGCCAGCAACCGCTCGCAGGCGTCGAGGACGTCGGCCACCTGGGCGGCCTCGCCCGCCACCGTGGCGACCCCGACCTGCGCACGGCGGTGCAGGTCGGGGTCGCCCACCTCGGCGGCGGCCACGGCGAAGCGGCGGCGCAGCTCGGCCACGATCGGCCGCACCACGGAGCGCTTCTCCTTGAGCGAGTGGACGTCACCCAGCAGCAGGTCGGCGGTCAGCGAGCCGGTGAACACCAGCCCACCACCTCTCCTGTCGCCGGCCGGAGCCGGTCGGCGCACACGAGGTGCGCCGACCGGCTCCGCGGTGTCCCCGTCCGCAGGAGGACGGGGGCCTCCATCAGACGCGCGGCTTCTCGCGCAGCTCGAAGGTCTCGATCACGTCGTCGATCTTGATGTCGTTGAACGACCCCAGACCGATACCGCACTCGTAGCCCTCGCGGACCTCGGTCGCGTCGTCCTTGAAGCGACGCAGCGACTCGACGGTCAGGTTGTCCGCCACCACGGCGCCGTCCCGGATGAGACGGGCCTTGGAGTTGCGGACGATCGTGCCGCTGCGCACCAGGGAGCCGGCGACGTTGCCGATGCGCGGGACCCGGAAGACCTCGCGGACCTCCGCGGTGCCCAGCTGCACCTCTTCGTACTCGGGCTTGAGCATGCCCTTGAGCGCGGCCTCGATCTCCTCGATGGCCTGGTAGATGACCGTGTAGTAACGGACGTCCACGCCCTCGCGGTTGGCGAGCTCGGTGGCCTGGCCCTCGGCCCGGACGTTGAAGCCCAGGACGATGACGTCGTCGGCCAGCGCCAGGTCGATGTCGCTCTTGGTGATGCCACCGACGCCGCGGTGGATGACCCGCAGCGAGATGTCGTCGCTCACCTCGATCTTCATCAGCGCCTCTTCGAGCGCCTCGACGGTGCCCGAGTTGTCGCCCTTGATGATCAGGTTGAGCTGACGGTTCTCCTTGAGCGCCGCGTCGAGGTCCTCCAGGCTGATCCGCTTCCGCATCTGCGCGTTCTGCGCGTTGCGGATCCGGGCCTGGCGGCGGTCGGCGATCTGGCGGGCGATCCGGTCCTCCTCGACGACGAGGAAGGTGTCACCGGCGCGCGGCACCGAGGTCAGGCCGACGACCTGGACCGGACGGGCCGGCAGGGCCTCCTTGAGCTTCGTGCCGTGCTCGTCGAGCAGCGACCGCACGCGCCCGTAGGCGTCACCGGCCACGATCGAGTCGCCGACGCGGAGGATGCCGCGCTGGACCAGCACCGTGGCGACGGGGCCACGGCCCTTGTCCAGCTTGCCCTCGATGACCACACCCTGCGGGTCCTGGCCCACGTTGGCGCGCAGGTCGAGGGAGGCGTCCGCGGTGAGCAGGACCGCCGCGAGCAGTTCGTCGAGACCCTGGCGGGTGGTCGCGGAGACGTCGACGAACATCGTGTCGCCGCCGTACTCCTCGGCCACCAGCCCGTACTCGGTGAGCTGCTGACGGATCTTGGCGGGGTTGGCCCCCTCCTTGTCGATCTTGTTCACCGCGACCACGATCGGCACCTCGGCGGCCTGGGCGTGGTTGAGCGCCTCGACCGTCTGCGGCATGACGCCGTCGTCGGCGGCCACGACCAGGACGACGATGTCGGTGACCTTGGCGCCTCGGGCACGCATCGCGGTGAACGACTCGTGACCCGGGGTGTCGATGAAGGTGACCGGGCGCTCGTTGCCCTCCAGCTCGGTGACGATCTGGTAGGCGCCGATGTGCTGGGTGATCCCACCGGCCTCCTTCGCCGCCACGTTGGCGTGCCGGAGCGCGTCCAGGAGCTTGGTCTTCCCGTGGTCGACGTGACCCATGACGGTCACCACCGGCGGACGGATGTCCCAGTCGTCCTCGTCGCCGCTCTCCTCGTCACCGAAGGTGAGGTCGAAGGTGGAGAGGAGCTCGCGGTCCTCGTCCTCGGGGCTGACGACCTGGATGACCCAGCCGATCTCGGCACCCAGCAGCTGCAGGGTGTCGTCGTTGACCGACTGCGTCGCGGTGATCATCTCGCCCAGGTGGAACAGGGCGGTGACCAGCGCGGCCGGCTCGGCGTTGATCCGCTCGGCCAGGTCGGTCAGCGAGGCACCACGCGGGAGCCGAACGGTCTGCCCGTTGCCACGGGGCAGCGAGACGCCGCCCATGCTCGGTGCCGCCATGGAGTCGAACTCCTGACGCCGCTGCTTCTTGCTCTTGCGCCCGCGGACGGGACCGCGCCCACCGGGGCGCCCGAAGGCACCGGCGGTACCGGCACCCGAACCACCACGGCCACGGCCACGACCACCGCCGCCACCACCGGGACGGAAGCCACCGGCCGGGGCGCCGCCACCACCGGGGCCACCGCCACCGGGACGGAAGCCGCCGCCACCGCCGGGACCACCCGGACGGCCACGGCCACCGGGGCCGCCGGGACCACCGGCGCGACCGCCACCGGCGGGACGCGGCGGCATCATGCCGGGGCTGGGACGCTGCGGCATCATGCCCGGGTTGGGGCGGGGCCCACCCGGACCGGCGGCCGGACGGGGACCACCCGGACCGGAGGCCGGACGCGGACCACCCGGACCGGAGGCCGGACGCGGACCACCCGCGCCGGCACCCGGACGGGGACCGCCCGGAGCCGGACGCGGCCCGCCGGGACCGGACTGGTTGCCCGGACCGGCCTGGCCGGGGGCACCGCCGGGACGCGGGCCGGGGGCACCGGGCCGCGGGGCGCTGCTGAAGGGGTTGTTGCCCGGACGCGGGGCCGGCCGGGGGCCGGGACGCGGACCCGGCGCCGCCGGACGCGGGGCACCCGGGGTGACACCGCCCTGGGTCGGCGCACCGCTGGGGGCACCAGCGGGACGCGGGCCGGGAGCAGCCGGCTGCGCCGGGGCGGCCGGCTGCTGCTGGGTCGGGGCGCTGGCCGCCGGCGCCTGGGGAGCCGGACGCGGCGCGGGCCGGGGCCCGGGACGCGGGCCGGGGGCGGCCGGACGGGCGGGAGCCGACGCCTGGGTGGGAGCCGGCGTCGTGTCCTGGACCGGAGCCGGGGCGGCCGGCGCCTGGGGCGCCGGGGTCGCGGGAGCGGCCGGTGCTGCCGGGGCCTGGGCGGCCGGAGCGGCCGGACGGGGGGCGGACGGACGAGGGCCGGGGCGGGCGCCGGAGGCGCCGTTGCCGCGGCCGCTGGACGCGCCGTCACCGGGGAACGCCTCACGGAGCCGCCGGGCCACCGGGGCCTCGACGGTGGAGGACGCGGACTTCACGAACTCGCCCTGCTCCTTGAGCTTGGCGAGCACTGTCTTGCTGTCGATGCCGAGCTCTTTCGCGAGCTCGTGTACGCGGGCCTTGCCTGGCACGGGTCTCCTCTTGGTGAGGCCGGCGGCTGGCCCGCTCGACCTCTAGATCAGTGGTACATGGTCATCGTGACGACTTCACAGGTGGCTCATCCGAGGACGTCCTGCTCTCGACGTGCGGACCGGCCGGGTGCTGGTCCGACTGTGTGGTGCGTTCTCTCGTGCGCCCGTCCGGGGACGGTCCTGCCGGGTCGGTGACCGACCGGCGGACGTGCTCCTCGATCGGGCCGGTCTCCACCATGGTGCTGCAGCGCAGCGCCCGCTGGAAGGCCCGACGCCGAACTGCTGCCTGCAGGCACTCCGTGGTGGGGTGCAGGGACGCACCCCGGCCGGGGAGCCGCCGCCGCGGGTCGGGGGTCAGCCCCCCGTCCCGGAGGACGACACGCAGCAGATCGGTGACCGGTGCGCGGCCCCGGCACCCCACACAGGTGCGGACCGGGATCGACGTGTCGGCCATCGGAGAGTCTAGCGCGCCGCAGGGCCGGGGTGTTCCGCCCGGCGGACGGGCGGCCGGTGGCCGGCCTGCGGGCCGCGGGCACCCGGTCGCTGCCCCTGCAGTCCGGGACGCAGCGGCGCCCGGCCGACGCCCGGGGACGCCGGGGCGTCGTCGGCCGGCTGGGCATCGCTGCGGATGTCGATCCGGCAGCCGGTGAGCCGGGCGGCCAGCCGGGCGTTCTGCCCCTCCTTGCCGATGGCCAGCGACAGCTGGTAGTCGGGCACCACGACCTGGACGGCGCGGGCGGCCGCGTCGACCACCCGCGCACTGGTGACCCGGGCCGGGGAGAGCGCGGAGGCGACGAACGTGGCGTCGTCGTCGGACCAGTCGACGATGTCGATCTTCTCGCCGTGCAGCTCGCTCATCACGTTGCGCACCCGCTGGCCCATCGGCCCGATGCAGGAGCCCTTGGCGTTCAGCCCCGGCACGCTCGTGCGGACGGCGATCTTGGACCGGTGACCCGCCTCGCGGGCCACCGCCACGATCTCCACGCTGCCGTCGGCCACCTCGGGGGCCTCCAGCGCGAACAGCTTGCGCACCAGGTTGGGGTGCGTGCGCGACAGCGTCACCTGCGGGCCGCGGAAGGTGCGCGCCACTGAGACGACGTAGGCCTTCAGCCGGCTGCCGTGCCGGTACTCCTCGCCGGGCACCTGCTCGGACTGCGGGAGCTGGGCCTCGACCTTGCCGATGTCGACCAGCACGAAGCCCTGGTTGTTGCGGCGTTCGTGCGCCTGCACGATGCCGCTGACGATGTCGCCCTCCTTGCCGGCGTACTCCCCGAAGGTCTGCTCGTTCTCCGCGTCCCGCAGCCGCTGCACGATGACCTGCTTGGCCGTGCTCGCCGCGATCCGGCCGAAGTCGGAGGGGGTGTCGTCCCACTCGTGCACGACCTCGCCGTCCGGGCCGAGCTCCTGCGCCAGCACGGCGACCTCGCCGCTCTTGCGGTCGATCTGCACGCGGACGTGCTTGGCCGCCCCGTCGGCGTGCCGGTAGGCCGTCACCAGGGCGGTCTCGATCGCCTGGAGCACCGTGTCCGCCGGGATGCCCTTCTCCCGCTCGACCGCCTTGAGCGCGGTCACGTCGATGTTCACTTCTTGCCTCCTCGTCGCGACCGGGCGTCCCGCGGCGCGCGACCCGCGGCCGGTCGCCCGGGCCTCCGGCTCGCGTCGGCCGTGCTGGTACCGGTCGGGTGGTGCTCGTCGTCCTGCATGTCGTCGGTGTCCGGCACGTCGCCGGTCCCGTCGTCGTCCACGTCCACGTCGTCGAGGTCGTCGTCGTCCTCGTCGTCACCGGTCTCGTCGTCACCGGTCTCGTCGTCACCGGCCAGGTCCACCAGAGCGGCGTCCCGGTGCCCGGCCGGGCGGGCGAACTCCACCTGCACCCGCGCCTCGCCCAGCTCGGCCCAGCCCACGGTGCGCTCGCCCGCGGCCCTGGGCAGCTGGCCCTTCTTGGTGCCGCCCTTCTGCACGGCCAGCACGACCCCGTCGTCCTCGACCCGCACCACCCGGCCGGTCAGCTGCTCACGGGCGGCGGCCGGGCCCACGGCCACCGTGACCAGCCGGCCGACGTTGCGCCGCCAGTGCCGCGGCAGGGTCAGCGGACGGTCGACGCCGGGGCTGGTGACCTCCAGGACGTAGGGCGACCGGCCCAGCGCCTCGTCCTCGGCGTCCAGGACCTCCGACAGCGCGCGGCTGAGCTCGGCGACGTCGTCGAGGCTCACGCCCTCGTCCCGGTCGACGACGACCCGCACCACCGACCGCTGGCCGGCCGGGCGGACCACGAGCTCCTCCAGGTCGTAGCCGGCGGCGGTGACCACCGGCTCGACCCAGCCGGTCAGCCGCGCGGTGACCGGGTCGGCTGCGGGGCCATCGGTGCGTGCACCTCGCGTGGACACCGGCTGCCTCCTGTTGTGTGTTCGCCGCTCGCACCGGACGACGGTCCGGTGGGCCACCGGGCGGACCCGTCCGGGCCCCGGCGCGCTGCGGGTGGACCTCAGGCTACCGCCCGCACCTCCAGCACCACCGGTCCCGCGGGCCGGCCCCGCTCCTCGGTGCGTTCGACGGCCGGGGCGGCCGGCGGCTGCCAGGATGGACGGCGATGTCCGTACCTCCGTCCTCACCGTTGCACGCGGCCACCTTCAGCCGGCGCAGCCTGCTGACCGCCGCCCTCGCCGGCACCGCGCTGCTGGCCGCGGGGTGCACCGGCAGCTCCGGGGACGCCGCCGACGCGGTCACCCCCGCCCAGGTCGACCAGCTGGCCGCTGCCGTGGCCGTCCAGGAGCAGCTGGTGTCGGCCTACGACCGGGCGCTGACCGCCGACCCGGCCCTGGCGGGCACCGCCACCGTGCTGGCCGACCAGGCCCGCACGCAGCTCGAGCGGCTGCGCGCGGCGGCTCCCGGAGCGGCTGCCTCGACCGCGCCCGGCTCGTCGGCCGCGCCGGACCCGGCAGGGGTCCGCGGGTGGCTCCGGGCCCAGGTGTCCACGGCGGCGGCCGCGCACGCCGCGGCCGCCCCGGAGTTCACCGGTGGCCGGGCCGCGCTGCTGGGCAGCATCGCCGCCGGGCTCCGCGGGCAGGAGGCCCTGCTGGCATGAGCACGCACGGGACAGCGGAGGAACGGGACGGCGATGGCTGACGACGACACCACCACCTCCGGCTCGGCGACGGCCGCCGAGGACGCCGCGCTGCAGGAGGCCCTGGCTGCCGCGCACACCGCGATCTGGGGCTACGGCGTCGTCGGCGCGGCGTTGCCGGTCGCGGCCCGCGGGCCCGTGGTCACCGCCGAGCAGGCCCACCAGGACCTGCGGGAGCAGCTGACCACGCTGCTGACCTCGCGGCGGGTCGAGCCGGTGGCCGACGAGGGTGGCTGGACGCTGCCGTTCCCGGTGCTCTCCGCGGTCGACGCTGCGGCGCTCGCGGTCACCCTGGAGGAGGGCGCGGCCACCGCCTGGACCTGGGTGCTCGACCAGGCCACCGAGCGCAGCACCCGGGAGCTGGCCGTCGCCGCGCTGGGGGCTGCCGAGGTGCGGGCCGTCGGCTGGCGCACCCAGGCCGGCGCGGTCCCGGTGACCACCGCCTTCCCCGGCCTCCCCGCGACCTGAGCCCCGGGGGGGGGGGGGGGGGGGGGGGGGGGGGGGGGGGGGGGGGGGGGGGGGGGGGGGGGGGGGGGGGGGGGGGGGGGGGGGGGGGGGGGGGGGGGGGGGG
>NZ_JBJJTJ010000044.1:0-21009 GCF_054177765.1 Modestobacter lacusdianchii
GCAGCAGCGGACGGACAAGTCCAGATGAAGGCACGAAGCCAGTCACATGAAGGGTCACGCCCACCGCTGCCGGCCATCAGCCCATCACCGAAGGACCGACCCGGCCAGCCTCACAGTCACCTGATCAAACGCTGTCAGATCTCGTGGACGGCGCCGGGGTGGGCGAGCTCGGCAGCGGGGAAGACCGTCTGGGCTGCGGCCAGCTGCGCCTCGGCGTCCACCCAGGAGGGCACGTGGGTGACGATCAACCGGCCCACCCCCGCGGCGGCGGCGTGCTCGCCGGCCTGGCGCCCGGTCAGGTGCAGCCCCGGCGGCAGGTCGGGCGCCTCGGGGTAGGCGGCCTCGGCCAGCAGCACGTCGGCGCCGCGGGCGAGCTCGACCACGGCCTCGCTCGGGCCGGTGTCGCCGGTGTACACCAGTGACCGGCCGCCCGCGGTGAGCCGCACGGCGTAGCACTCGACCGGGTGCGCGGTGCGGGCCGTGGTCACCTCGAAGGGCCCGAGCGTCCAGCGCCCCGGGCCGATGGCGGTCACGTCGAAGACGTCGTCGATCGGGCCGCCGTCGGGGTCGTAGGCCGCGGCCAGCCGCCGGTCGGCGCCGACCGGCGCGTACAGCGGCACGGTGCGCCCGTCGGACTGACCCGAGTAGCGGTGCCAGACCACGAACGGCGCGGCGTCCAGGCAGTGGTCGGCGTGCAGGTGGCTGAGGTAGACCGCGTCCACGTCGCCGGGCCGGACGTGGGCCTGCAGCGCCCCGAACGAGCCGTTGCCCAGGTCGAGGGCGAGCACGAACTCGTCGTGCTCCACCAGGTAGCAGGAGGCCGGCGAGTTCGGGCCGGGGGCGCTGCCGGCGCAGCCGACGACGGTGAGCCTCACGCCCCGACCTCCGCGCCGGCCCGGTCGACGACCTCGACCTCGGGCCCCAGGAAGCGGCGGCCGAGCCGGGCGAACGGCTCCGGGTCGCCGGTGGCCAGGAAGCGGTGCACCGGCGGCGGGCCGTCCGGGTCGCGCAGCAGGTCGGTGCGGGTGAGCACGCGGTACACGTCCTTCGCCGTCTCCTCCGCGCTGGACACCAGGGTGACCTCCTCGCCGAGCACGAGCGAGAGCACACCGGTGAGCAACGGGTAGTGGGTGCAGCCGAGCACCACGGTGTCGACACCGGCGCCCAGCAGTGGGTCCAGGTAGGACTGCGCCAGCCCGACCAGCTGCCGGCCGCTGGTGACCCCGCGCTCGACGAAGTCGACGAAGCTGGGGCAGGCGGCGCTGGTGACCGTCAGGTGGCCGGCGGCGGCGAACGCGTCCTCGTAGGCGCCGCTGGTGATGGTGGCCTGGGTGCCGATCACGCCGATCCGGCCGTTGCGGGTGGCCGCGGCGGCCCGCCGGGCGGCGGGGCGCACCACCTCGACGACCGGCACGTCGTAGCGCTCCCGGGCATCGCCCAGGCAGGCGGCGCTGGCCGAGTTGCAGGCGATCACCAGCATCTTGACCCCGGCCGCCACCAGGTCGTCCATCACCGCGAGCGAGTGGCGCCGCACCTCGGCGATCGGCAGTGGCCCGTACGGGCTGTGCGCGGTGTCGCCGACGTAGCGGATCGCCTCGTGCGGCAGCTGGTCGAGCACGGCGCGCGCCACCGTCAGGCCACCCACGCCGGAGTCGAAGATCCCGATGGGCGCGTCGGCCCCCGCAGCAGTGCTCATGTCGGCAGCCAGGCTAACGGCCCCCTCCGACGGTCCGCCGTCCCGCCGACCGAGACGCTCGTCTCGCCCCGGTCAGGGGCGGCGCAGCAGCGCCTCGCCGGGCAGCAGCAGACCCTCACCGGTCCACCGCGCCCCGGCCAGGTCACGGACGACGACCGTCGCGTCGGTGCCGAGCGCGGTCTCGCCGATGCCGAGCACCGCCGCGCCGGCGGCCAGCCCGGCGCGCACCCCGCTGGGGCTGTCCTCCAGCACGATCGTCTCCCCCGGCGACAGGGCGAGCCGGCCCGCCCCGGTCAGGTACGGCTCCGGGTCGGGCTTCCCGGCGGCGACGTCCTCGGCGGTGACCACGACCGGCGGCACCGGCACCCCGGCCGCGCGCAGCCGTGCGGTGGCCAGCTCGCGCACGCCGGAGGTGACGACGGCCCAGGGGACGCCGTCCAGCTGGGCGACGAGGTCCAGAACGCCGTCGATCGCCACCGTGCCGGCGACGTCCTCCAGCTCGTAGCGGGTGATCAGCGCGACCGACCGCTCGACGTCCTCGGGCTTCACGAACAGCGCCACCGTGTCCGCCGCGCGGCGGCCGGGGACCGCGGCCATGACCTCGGCCGGGTCCAGCCCGGAGTCGACCGCCCACCGGGTCCACGACGCGACGACGCTGGGCTCGGAGTCGACCAGCACGCCGTCGTTGTCGAACAGCAGCCCCCGCGCCCCCAGGAGGAGGCCGCCATCAGGCGTCGTGTCGCCACGGCCCCGGTGCAGGGGCCCGCCACGAGCTGGCGAGTGGTGGGGGGCAGCGGGGTCCTCCACTAGGCCCACAGCTGGCCCTCGAGCGCGGCGCTGGCCTGCTCCAGGGTGCCCGCGTACGCACCGGTGGACAGGTACTTCCAGCCGCCGTCGCAGACGACGAAGCAGATGTCGGCCTTGCGCCCCGCCGCGACCTCCTTGTCCGCGACGCCGAGCGCCGCGTGCAGGATCGCTCCGGTGGAGATGCCGGCGAAGATGCCCTCCCGCTCCACCAGCTGCCGGGTGCGGTGGATGGCGTCGTCCGGCCCCACGGAGAAGCGGGAGTCCAGCAGCTCGGGGTCGTAGAGCTCGGGGATGAACCCCTCGTCGATGTTGCGCAGCCCGTAGACCAGCTCGCCGTAGCGCGGCTCGGCGGCGATCACCTGGACGCCGGGCTTCTTCTCCCGCAGGTACCGGGAGACGCCCATCAGCGTGCCGGTGGTGCCCAGCCCGGCCACGAAGTGGGTGATCGAGGGCAGGTCGGCCAGGATCTCCGGGCCGGTGCCGGTGTAGTGCGCCTCGGCGTTGGCCGGGTTGCCGTACTGGTAGAGCATGACCCAGTCCTCGTGCTCGGCGGCCAGGCCCTTGGCCACCGCGACGGCCTGGTTGCTGCCGCCGGCCGCCGGCGAGCTGATGATCTGGGCGCCGTACATCTCCAGCAGCTGCCTGCGCTCGATGGAGGTGTTCTCCGGCATGACGCAGATCAGCCGGTAGCCGCGCTGGCGCGCCACCATCGCCAGCGAGATGCCGGTGTTGCCGCTGGTCGGCTCCAGGATGGTGCTCCCCGGCTGCAGCCGCCCGTCCTTCTCCGCCGCCTCGATCATCGCGATGGCGGCCCGGTCCTTGATGGACCCGGTGGGGTTGTGGTCCTCCAGCTTGGCCCACAGCCGGACGTCGGGGGTGGGCGACAGCGACGGCAGCCCCACCAGGGGCGTGCCGCCGAGGGAGTCGACGAGGGAGGCGAAGCGGGCCATGACGGGTCTCCAGGAGTCGCGGTGCCGGGCGGGGAGGCTCCGGGTCAGCAGCCGCCGGCGACGGCGGGGAGGATGGTCACGGAGTCGCCGTCCTTGACGGCGGTGTCCAGCGCACCGGTGAAGCGCACGTCCTCGTCGTTGACGTAGACGTTGACGAAGCGGTGCAGCTTGCCCTCCTCGGTGACCAGGCGGTTCTTGATCCCGGGGTGCTGGCTGTCGATGTCGTCGACCAGGGCGCCGAGGGTGGCGCCGTTGCCCTCGACGGTCTTGTTGCCGCCGGTGTGGGTGCGCAGGATGGTCGGGATGCGGACCTCGATGGCCATGGCTGTGGGGCTCCTTCTCACGGGGTGACGGGGGTTCGCGCGCCGGGCGCGCAGGAACGACTGCTGGGTGGAACGCCAGCACCCAGCCGGCGATTCCGTACGGCCCCGTTGCAGGGCCCCGCGGCGCGCGGAGCGCGTCGTGGGGGGCAACGGGGTCCTTCCTCAGTCGTAGACGACGGTGGTCGGCGAGTGGCCGAACAGGTAGGACTCGACGACCTCGACGTCCTCCTCGCGCACCTCGCCGTCGACGATCCGGAAGCTGCGGAACTCCACGGTGTCACCGGCCAGGCCGGTCTGCGCCCCGTGCTCGCGGGTGGACACCAGCACGTAGTGCGCCTCGGGCTCGGAGGCGTAGCTGATGTCGGTGCGCGAGGGGTGGGCCTCGGTGGCGGTGTGCGAGTGGTAGATGACCACGGGGACCTCGTCCCGGTCGTCCATCTCCCGGTACAGCTTCAGCAGGTCGGCGCTGTCGAACTCGTAGAACGTCGGCGAGCGGGCCGCGTTGAGCATCGGGATGAAGCGCTCGGGGCGGTCGCTGCCCTCGGGGCCGGCGACGACGCCACAGGCCTCGTCCGGGTGGTCCTCCCGGGCGTGGGCCACGATGGCGTCGTAGGTCGCGCGGTCGATGCGCAGCACGGCCCCAGTCTAGGCAGCGCGTCCTCCCCGCGCCGTCCCTCCCCCTGGCGACCGCCGGAACGGGGTGATCGGGACGCCAACGGCGGGGTGATCGGGACGCCAACGGATTGTGTCGGAGGGGTGTCCGACCGATAACGTCGCCGACCGTGGTGATCGAGGTGCTCATGGTGGTCGGCGTCGTGCTGATCGCGCTGCCGGCGCTGGTCCTCGGTGCGTCCCGGCTGTTGCACCGCAGCGGCCGGGCGAGCACCGACCAGCGCGCCGACCGGGTCGAGCTGGTCCTGGTGGTGCTCGGGCGGCTGGTCGGGCTGGTGCTGCTGCTCCTGCTGTCCGCCGTGACCCTGGTGTCCTGCATCGGGGCGATCGTGCAGGACGTGCCGGTGCACAGCCTGGTCTACGTCTTCTTCCTCGCCGACCTGCTGGTCGCGATCCTGGTGCTGCTCACCGTCGGCCGCCTCGTCCGGCGGCCAGCGCGTCGACGAGGGACCCCTGCACCGCGGTGAGCCAGTAGTAGACCGCCAGCTGGGAGCCCTCCTCGTCGGCGTCGTCGGAGGCGTCGACCTCCGGCGGCTCGGTGTCGGCGGAGATGCCCAGCCGCGTGCCCAGCGCCAGCCGCAGGTCGTTGGTGGTGCGCAGCCAGGCACGGGCCTGGTCGGCGTCCAGCCGCACCTCCCCGCCGTGCGGCGGGAGCGTCGCTCGCACCATGGCCAGGTCGTCGGCCTTGCCGCTGCGCAGCCCGGCCTCGGTCAGCTCCCGGTAGTCCGCGGCGATCTCCGGGTCGGTGGCGTGCCCGCGGGGCAGCAGCCGTTCCACCACCGGGTCACCGCCGGAGTCGACCGGGTCCGCGGCCAGCAGCTGCTCGAGCTGGTCGAGCAGCAGGCCGACGATGTCGGCCTCCGCGTCGACCAGCCGGGCCACCAGCTCCTCGCCCTTGCGGCGGAACGGCTTCACGCCGCCTCCTCGTGCGCGAGCCCGCTCACGCGTCGCGCTGGTAGGTGGCCCACAGCCCGTAGGCGTGCAGCCGGTTCGTGTCGTGCTCCATCCGCTCCCGCGGCCCCGAGCTGACGATCGCCTTGCCCTCGTTGTGCACCTGCAGCATCAGCTGCGTGGCCGTCGGCTCGTCGTAGCCGAACAGCTCCTGGAGCACGAAGGTCACGTAGGTCATCAGGTTGACCGGGTCGTCCCAGACGATGGTCACCCAGGGCCGGTCGAGGTCGGACTCCTCCCGCGACGTCGTCTCCGGCGTCCAGGCGGGCGCAAGGGGTCCGGCCACGTGATCACTGTAGGACGCCCACCTCGGGCGGCCCACTCGGCCGGCACCTATCGTGCTGGTCCATGCCGCCGAGCCAGCTCAGCCCCGCGCTGCTCACCGACCGGTACGAGCTGACGATGCTGGCGGCCGCGCTGGCCGACGGCACCGCCGACCGTGACTGCGTCTTCGAGGTCTTCGCCCGCCGCCTCCCGCACGGGCGCCGCTACGGCGTGCTGGCCGGCACCGGCCGCTTCCTGGATGCGCTGGCCGACTTCCGGTTCGGTGCGGCCGAGCTGGACGCCGTCCGGGCGCAGGGCATCGACGACCCGCGGCTGCTGGACCACCTGGCGGCCTTCCGGTTCACCGGCGACATCGACGGCTACGCCGAGGGCGACGTCTACTTCCCCGGCTCCCCGGTGCTCACCGTCCGGGCACCGTTCGGGCAGGCGGTCCTGCTGGAGACCCTGGTGCTGTCGGTCCTCAACCACGACAGCGCGATCGCGGCGGCCGGCGCCCGGATGATCGGCGCCGCGTGCGGCCGCCCGTGCATCGAGATGGGCTCCCGGCGGACCCACGAGGAGGCCGCGGTCGCCGCCGCCCGCGCCGCCGCCCTGGTCGGCTTCACCGCGACGTCGAACCTGGCCGCCGGCGCCCGCTACGGCATCCCCACCACCGGCACCAGCGCCCACGCCTTCACGCTGCTGCACGACGACGAGGCGGCCGCCTTCCGCGCCCAGCTGGACGCGCTGGGCGCCGGCACCACGTTGCTCGTCGACACCTACGACACCGAGCAGGGCATCCGGACGGCGGTGGAGGTGGCCGGGCCCGAGCTGGGCGCGGTCCGGCTGGACTCCGGCGACCTGGCCATCCAGGCCACCCGGGCCCGCGAGCTGCTGGACTCCCTCGGCGCCACCGGGACGAAGGTCATCGTCACCAGCGACCTGGACGAGTACGCGATCGCCGCGCTGGCCGCCGCCCCGGTCGACGGCTACGGCGTGGGCACCTCGCTGGTCACCGGATCGGGCTCACCCACCGTCGGCATGGTCTACAAGCTGGTCGAGCGCGACGGCGTGCCGGTGGCGAAGAACTCCGAGGGCAAGCGGTCGGTGGGCGGCCGCAAGCACGCGGTCCGGCGGCACGACACCCAGGGCACCGCGACCGCCGAGGTGGTCAGCTCCTCCCCCGTGGCCGCCGGCGAGCACGACCGGGAGCTGATCGTGCCGCTGGTCCGCGGCGGCGAGCTGGTCCGGCCGCGGACGCCGGCCCAGGCGCTGGCCGACGCCCGGGCGGTGCACGAGCAGGCGCGCGCCGCCCTGCCGGCCGAGGCCTGGTCGCTGTCCCGCGGTGACGCCGCGATCGACACGGTCACCGCCTGATGACGGTCGGAGGACCTCGTCCTCCTCAACCCTCGCAGGCTCGGGCCGAGCCCCGGGACGAGGCCTGACCCCCGCCCCTGCGACTGGCCGGGGACGTTGCGCCCGGCGAGAGCGGAACAGCCCGGTGCAGGATGGGGGGATGACGCGTGCGCTTGTGGTGGTCGACGTGCAGAACGACTTCTGTGAGGGCGGGAGCCTGGCCGTGGCCGGGGGGACCGCCGTGGCCCGGGCGATCAGCGCGCACGTCGCGGCCGCTGACTACGCGCACGTGGTCGCCACCCGCGACCACCACGTCGACCCCGGCGGGCACTTCGCCGAACAGCCGGACTACACCGAGACCTGGCCGGCGCACTGCGTCGTCGGCACGTCCGGGGTGGAGCTGCACTCCGACCTGGACCGCCGCCCGATCGAGGCGGTCTTCGACAAGGGCGAGTACGCGGCGGCCTACTCCGGCTTCGAGGGCACCTTCGACGGCCAGGGGCTGGCCGACTGGCTGCGCGCCCACGACGTCGACTCGGTCGACGTGGTGGGCATCGCCACCGACCACTGCGTGCGGGCCACCGCCCTGGACGCCGTCGGCGCCGGGTTCGCCACCCGCGTGCTGCTGCCGCTGACCGCCGGCGTCGCCGAGGCCACCACCGCCGCCGCCCTCGAGCAGCTGCGCACCGCCGGCGTGGAGCTGGAGGGCGAGGTCAGCCGAGCGGGCTGAGCCCCGGGTCGGCGTCCAGCACCTCGTCCCGGGTGAAGCCCAGCACCTGGAGGACGGCGTCCAGGTAGGGCTGGTTGAGCGCGGCGTGCGCCTGCTCCCGCACCACCGGCTTGGCATTGAAGGCGATGCCCAGCCCGGCCGCGTTGAGCATGTCCAGGTCGTTGGCGCCGTCGCCCACCGCGACCGTCTGTTCCAGCGGGATGCCGTGCTCGGCGGCGAAGCGGGCCAGCGCCCGCGCCTTGCCGGCCCGGTCGACGACCTCGCCGACCAGCCCACCGGTCAGCCTGCCGTCGGCGACCTCCAGGGTGTTGGCGGCGGCGAAGTCCAGACCCAGCGCCTCGGCCAGCGGGTCGGTGATCTGGGTGAAGCCCCCGCTGACGATCCCGCAGCGGAACCCCAGCCGCTGCAGCGTGCGGATCAGCGTGCGCGCCCCGGGGGTGAGCACCAGGTGCTCGCGCACCTCGTCCAGGACGCCGACGGGCAGGCCGGCGAGCACGGCGACCCGGGCGCGCAGCGACTCCTCGAAGTCCAGCTCGCCGTTCATGGCGGCCGCGGTGATCCGGGCGACCTCCGCGGCCCGGCCGGCCCGGGCGGCCAGCTCGTCGATCACCTCACCGCGCACCAGGGTGGAGTCGACGTCCAGCACGATCAGCCGCTTGCTCCGCCGGGACAGCCCGGCCTGCTCCACGGCGACGTCGGTGCCGGTCTCGGCGGCCACGGTCGCCAGCGCGGTGCGCAGCTGCGTCGACCCGGCGCCGGAGACGGTGAGCTCGAAGCTGGTGACCGGGTAGTCCGACAGCCGCCGGATCGCCTCGATGTTGCCGCCGACGCCGGCGATGGCCCGGGCCGCACCGGCGACCGCCGCGGGCGGGACGGGCCGGCCCAGCACGATCACGTGGTGGCGCACCGTCCGCTCGGTGTGCCGCTCCCCCGCGGTGGCGGCCTCCACGGTGACCTGGAGGCCGGTCGCGGCGGCCACGTCGCCCGCGGTGCGGTGCAACCGGCTGAGCAGCTCCGGGTCGCCGCTGCCGGCCACCACCACACCGAGCACCAGCTGGCCGTGCACCACCACCTGCTCGACGTCGAGCACCTCCACCGGCTCCGGCCCGGCGGCCTGCAGGGCGGCGAAGAGGGTGGCCATCACACCGGGCCGGTCGGGTCCGGTGACGGTGAGCAACGCACCCGCGGCGACGGTGGGCTGGTCGATCGGCGCGGGGGCGGCAGCGCGGTCGGTCACGGGCGCCATCGTGCCGGACCGGGCAGCGGGGCCGGGCACAGCCCCCGGCCGACCCCACGAACGCGGACGCCCCGCCAGCCGATGGCTGGCGGGGCGTCCGTGCGACCCGGTCACACCCCGAGCGGGCCAGGGGTGCCGAGCAGGTGGACCCGTGTCAGGTCGGGTCCTTGTCGTCGGCACCCTGACGGGCCCCGGCGGTGAGACCGGCCTCGCTGGCGTAGGGCTGGTGGCCCTTGCCGGCGTGCGCCTCCATCTCCAGGCGCTCCTTGAGGTGCGGGTAGTGCAGCTCGAACGCCGGGCGCTCCGAGCGGATCCGCGGGATCTCGACGAAGTTGTGCCGCGGCGGCGGCGACGAGGTCGCCCACTCGAGGGAGTTGCCGTGACCCCAGGGGTCGTCGCGCAGCGCCAGCCGGCCGTGCTTCCACGACTTGACGACGTTGTAGACGAAGGGGATCACCGAGGCGCCGAGGATGAACGACCCGATCGTGGAGACCGTGTGCATCCAGGTGAAGGCGCCCCCGGCGTCCGTGCTCAGGTAGTCGGCGTAACGGCGCGGCATGCCCTCGTTGCCCAGCCAGTGCTGAATGAGGAACGTGGCGTGGAAGCCGATGAAGGTCAGCCAGAAGTGCAGCTTGCCGACCTTCTCGTCCATCATCCGGCCGCACATCTTCGGGAACCAGAAGTACAGGCCGGCGTAGGCGGCGAACACGACGGTGCCGAAGACCACGTAGTGGAAGTGGGCGACGACGAAGTAGCTGTCGTTGACGTGCCAGTCCAGCGGCGGGCTGGCCAGCAGGACGCCGGTCAGACCACCGAGCAGGAAGGTGATCAGGAAGCCCATCGAGAACAGCATCGGCGTCTCGAAGGTGAGCTGGCCCCGCCACATGGTGCCGATCCAGTTGAAGAACTTGATGCCGGTCGGGATGGCGATCAGGTAGGTCAGGAAGGCGAAGAACGGGAGCAGGACCGCGCCGGTGGCGAACATGTGGTGCGCCCACACGGCCAGCGACAGGGCGGTGATGCCGATCAGCGCGAAGATCATGCCCTTGTAGCCGAACAGCGGCTTGCGGCTGAAGACCGGGATGACCTCGCTGATGATGCCGAAGAACGGCAACGCGATGATGTAGACCTCGGGGTGGCCGAAGAACCAGAACAGGTGCTGCCACAGCATCGGCCCGCCGTTCTCCGGCGTGTAGACCTGCGCCCCGAGGTGACGGTCGGCCAGCAGCGCCATCAGCGCGGCGGTCAGGATCGGGAAGGCCAGCAGGATCAGGATGCTGGTGACCAGCGACGCCCAGACGAAGATCGGCATCCGGAACATCGTCAGGCCCGGCGCCCGCAGGCAGACGATCGTGGCGATGAAGTTGACGCCACCGAGGATCGTGCCCAGACCACTCACCGCCAGACCGGCGATCCACAGGTCACCACCGGCGCCCGGGCTGTGCGCGCCGGTCGACAGCGGGGTGTAGGCGTACCAGCCGAAGTCGGCCGCGCCACCCGGGGTCAGGAAGCCCGAGACGGCGATCGCGCCACCGAAGAGGAACAGCCAGAACGAGAAGGCGTTCAGCCGGGGGAAGGCGACGTCCGGCGCACCGAGCTGCAGCGGCATGATCAGGTTCGCGAACGCGAAGAACATCGGCGTCGCGAAGAACAGCAGCATGATCGTGCCGTGCATCGTGACCAGCTGGTTGTACTGCTCGGGCGACAGGAACTGCAGCTCCGGGCGAGCCAGCTCACCGCGCATCAGCAGCGCCATGAAGCCACCGACGAAGAACCAGATGAAGGCCACCGTGGTGTACATCAGGCCGATGGTCTTGTGGTCGGTGGTGCGCAGCAGGCCGAGGAGCCGCGACCCCTTCTGGGCCTCGTGGGCCGGGCTCGGCCGGCTCACGATCGGGGCAGGTGCGATCGTCACGGCCGCAGCTTAGCCCGCCGCGTCGCGTCCGACGCGGCGGGAGCGGGGGTCGGTGCGGCGCGCCCGCCGAGCCCGCGCCGACGTCCTCCGGCACCCCTGCGCGAGCGCGCAGCTCCCCGGTCGTGGTCCGGCAGCAGAACCGCAGGTCATGCGCCCGCTGAGCGCCGACCGAGCGCCGCTCGGGTCACCCACCCGACCGAGACCGGGCGGTCTCGGGAGTTTGGTCACGCCCGGTCCGGGCATCGATGATCTTGCGCTGGACGGACCAGCGCCTGACGGCTCGGCCGTCGTCCACAGGAGGTCACCCGTGAGCATCGGCGGAGTTCTCTTGGCGGTCCTCATCGGCTTCGTCGCCGGGTTGATCGCCCGTGCCGTGGTCCCTGGCAAGCAGGACCTCGGCCTCGTCGCCACCCTGGTCCTCGGCCTCATCGGGTCCGTGGTCGGCAACCTGGTGTTCAGCCTGGTCCAGGGCGACGGCCTCGAGTTCGACCTGGGCGGCTGGTGGGCGTCCATCCTCGGCGCCATCCTGGTGCTGGCGGTCTACGTGGCCGCGACCGGCAAGCAGCGTCGCGTCAACCGCTGACGCCCGCCGGCGACAGCCGGCGCACGAACCCGCTCGACGAGGGCCCGGCCACCGGGCCGGGCCCTCGGTGCGCCCGGGCCGGCTCCCGTCCGGGGCGGCTCAGCCGGCCTGCTCCCAGGTGCCGACGTCCACCGCCACCGTCACCCGCACCGGCTCGGGCAGCGCGGCCAGCCGCCGGTCCAGCTCACCGTCGGGCAGGTGCCGGGCGTGCGGGCCCATGCCGACCAGGGTGCGCACCGCGGCGTGGTCCAGCGCCAGCTCGGTCCGGTGACCGGCGACCGCCACCGGTCGCAGGTGCGGCTGCAGGCCGGCGGCGAGCCGGTCGGCCTTCGCCGGGTCGACGGTGAGCAGCCCCAGCGGGCCGACCAGCTCGGCCAGGTGGTCCGCGGCCGGGGTGACGACGACCAGTCGCCCCTCCGGCCGCAGCACGCGGGCGGTCTCGGCGCCGTTGCGCGGGGCGAACACCACCAGGACCCGGTCCACCGCGGCGTCCCGCACCGGCCAGCGGGCCCACGAGTCGGCGACGACGGCGATCGCCCGCGGGTGCGCCCGGGCCGCCCGGCGGGCCGCGTACCGGGAGGCGTCCAGCACCACCCCGACGGCGTCCGGGGCCCGGTCGAGCACCCCGGCCAGGTGCGCCCCGGTACCACCGCCCAGGTCGAGCAGCGTGGCCGGCGGCGGGCCGGCGAGTGCGGCGTCGGCCAGCGCGGCGGTGATCCCGGCGTAGTGCCCGGCGGCCAGGAAGTCGGCCCGGTCGCCGACCATCGCCGCGGAGTCACCGGCGTGGGGGCTCCCGCCGGGTGGCAGCAGGGTGACGTGCCCCTGCCTCGCCCGGTCGAAGGCGTGCCCCGCGGGGCAGCGCAGCCCGGCGGGGTCGGTGCCGAGGGCCTGCCCGCAGACCGGGCAGGCGAGGACGGCGACCGCCGCCGGCGGGAGGGCGGGCAGGCTCATCGACCGGGCGCCTGGGGTGGCAGCCGGTGCAGCGTCACGTCCGACAACCGGCCCTCGTCGACGGTCGCGGTCAGGTAGGTGGCGAAGGGCTGCCGGCGCCGGTCGGTCGGCGAGCCGGGGTTGAGCAGCCTCAGCCCGGTGTCGGCGGTGGTGTCCCAGGGGATGTGGCTGTGCCCGAACACCAGGACGTCGACGTCCGGAAAGCGCGCCGCGCAGCGCTGCTCGCGCCCCTTCGCGTCGCCGGTCTCGTGGACGACGGCGAACCGCACCCCGCCGAGCTCGGCCCGGGCCACCTCCGGCAGCCGCTCGCGGAGCACCCCGTGGTCGTTGTTGCCGTACACGCCGACCAGCCGCAGCGCCCGCCGCTCCAGCTCGTCCAGCAGGGCGACGTCGACCCAGTCGCCGGCGTGCACCACGACGTCCGCGGCATCGATCGCCGACCACAGCGGCGCGGGCAGGTCACGCGCCCGCTTGGGCACGTGGGTGTCGGAGATGAACACCACGGAAACGGGCACGACGACATCGTCCCAGCCGACTAGCTTCCTCCTTCGGCCGACGACTCGGCCGAACCGGAGACGAGCGACAGAGGACACCCACGCGTGAGCACGACCGCACCACTCCCCGACCCGGCCGGGACGCCCCCGGCCGACGAGCCGTACCCGAAGCGGTGGCTGGCCCTCGCGGTCATCGCCGTGACCGTGCTGATGGTCATCCTCGACGCGACCATCGTGAACATCGCCCTCCCGGCGGTCTCCGCCGACCTGGACGTCACCGCCGCCTCGCAGCAGTGGATCGTCACCGCCTACACGCTGACCTTCGGCGGCTTCCTGCTGCTCGGCGGGCGGATCGCGGACTTCTGGGGCCGCAAGCGCACCTACCTGGTCGGGGCGGTCGGGTTCGCCGTCGCCTCCGCGCTGGGCGGGCTCGCCCAGAACGAGGAGCTGCTGTTCGCCGCCCGCGCCCTGCAGGGCGCCTTCGGCGCACTGCTGGCCCCGGCGTCGCTGGCCCTGCTGACCGTGCTGTTCACCGACGCCAAGGAGCGCGCCAAGGCCTTCGCCGTCTACGGCGCGATCGCCGGCGGTGGTTCCGCCGTCGGTCTGCTGCTGGGCGGGGTGCTGACGGAGTACGCCGACTGGCGCTGGTGCTTCTGGGTGAACGTGCCGGTGGCGATCGTCGCCGTCGTCGCCGCCATCCCGATCGTGCCGGAGAGCAAGGCCCCCGGTGAGACCAGCTACGACATCCCCGGCGCCGTGCTGATCACCCTGGGGCTGGCCTCCTTCGTCTACGGCTTCACCCAGGTGGCCGAGACCGCGCAGGCCAACGCCGACGCCGGCAACGGGGAGAGCGGCTGGACCGACGCCTCGGCGCTGACCTTCATCGCCGTCGGCGTCCTCCTGGTGGCGGCGTTCGTCGTCCTGGAGCTGAAGGTGCGCAACCCGCTGCTGCCGATGCGGCTGGTGCTCGACCGCAACCGCGGTGGCGCGTACCTGACCTCGACCCTGGTGGGCGCCGGGCTGATCGGCGCCTTCTTCTTCCTGAGCCTGTACTTCCAGCAGGTGCTCGGCTACACGCCGGTCGCGGCCGGGTTCGCCTCGCTGCCCACCACGCTCGGCGTGCTGGTGTCCGCGGGCGCGGCCAGCGGGCTGGTGCCGCGGATCGGGCCGAAGCCGCTGATGGTGGCCGGTGGCCTGCTGGCCGCGGCCGGGCTGTTCCTGATGTCGTTCCTGGACGTCGACAGCTCGTTCTGGTCGCTGGCCTTCCCCGGTCAGCTGCTGCTGGGCCTGGGCCTGGGCTTCACCTTCGTGCCGCTGTCGAACCTGGCGCTGATCGGTGCCGGGGAGCACGACGCGGGTGCGGCCAGCGCCATGCTGAACGCCACCCAGCAGGTCGGCGCCTCGATCGGCACGGCGCTGCTGGCGACGCTGTCGGTCAACGCGATCACCTCGGCCTTCGCCGACAGCGTGGCGGCCGGCCAGGACCCGACCGACCCGGCGGTGGGTCTCTCGGCCCAGGTCGAGGGCTACACGACCGCCTTCACCTGGGCGGCGGTGCTGCTGGTCGTGGGCGCAGCCGTCTCGGCGGTGCTGATCAAGGCCACCAAGGAGGACCTGCCCGCCGACGGCGCCGTGGTGCACGCCGGCTGAAGAAGGACCCTGCTGCCCCCCACGCTTCGCAAGCTCAGCGCGGGCCCCTTCAGCAGGGCCGAGCGGGCGCCCGTCTCCCCTCGGGGAGGCGGGCGTCCGTCATTCGTGCACCGGCGCCTCGTGGCTGCGGTGCCCGGGCGACTCGAGCTGGAAGGTGCAGTGCTCGAGGTCGAAGTGGTCGCCCAGGCAGCTGCAGAGCGCGTCGAGCACCCGGCCGCCGTGCCCGTCGGCGAGCACCTCGTCGGTGACCACCACGTGCGCGGAGAGCACCGGCAGCCCCGAGGTGATGGTCCATGCGTGCAGGTCGTGCACGTCGAGCACCCCGGAGACCCCGAGGACGTGCTCCCGCACCCGGGCCAGGTCGACGCCCTTGGGCGCGGCCTCGAGCAGGACGTCGAGCGCCTCGCGCAGCAGTGACCAGGCCCGCGGCAGCACCAGGGCACCCACGGCGAGGGAGGCGACGACGTCGGCCCCGGTCCAGCCGGTGGTGGCGATGACGACGGCGGCGGCGATGACCGCGACCGAGCCGAGGGCGTCACCGACCACCTCGAGGTAGGCACCGCGGGTGTTCAGCGACTCCCCCTGGCCGGCGTGCAGGAGGCTCAGCGAGCCGACGTTGACGGCCAGGCCGAGGAGGGCGACCCCGAGCATCCAGCCGGAGTGGATGTCCGGCGGGTCACCGATCCGGCGGACGGCCTCGACGACGACGTAGCCGCCGACGACGAGCAGCAGCAGGCCGTTGCCCACGGCGGCGAGCACCTCGATCCGCTGCCAGCCGAAGGTCCGCCGGCCGCGGGCGGGCCGCTGGGCGAGGGTCACCGCGCCGAGGGCCATCCCGATGCCGAGGGTGTCGGTGGCCATGTGGGCGGCGTCGGCGAGCAGGGCGAGCGAGCCGGACAGCAGGGCGCCGACGAGCTCGACGACGAAGACGCTGCCGGTGAGCGCGAGGACGACGGCCAGCCGGCCGCGGTGCCCGGCCGCCGCAGTTTCGGCGCCGTGCCCCGCACCGTGGTCGTGCCCCATCGTCGTCCCCCTGTCCGCCGGATCTCACATGCACGATGCCGCATGTCAGCCCGGAACGCCAGGAGCGAGCGCGAGACCACCCTCTCGGGACCCACCGTGAGGCGTGACCGCCACGTCATGGCCCCCTCGCAGGGGCCCGCCGCGAGCGTGCGAGCGGTGGGGGGCGAGGGGGTCCTTCCTCAGACCTGGACGCCGCGCTCGCGGAGCCACGGCAGCGGGTCGATCCGCTCGCCGTCGATGCCGCCCACGTGCACCTCGAAGTGCAGGTGCGGCCCGGTGGACTGGCCCGTGTTGCCGAGCAGGGCGATGGTGTCGCCCGCCCGCACCGTCTGCCCCTCCTCGACGAGGATCTCCTGCATGTGCCCGTAGACGGTGACGTCGCCGTTCTCGTGCTGGACGTAGACCGCCAGGCCGAAGCCGCTGGCGGCACCGGCGCGCACCACGACGCCGTCCATCGCCGCGTACTCCGGGGTGCCCAGCGGGGCGGCGAAGTCGATGCCGGCGTGCAGGGTGCCCCACCGGTAGCCGAAACCGCTGGTGAGCCGGGCGCCCTGCACGGGCAGCACCGCCTTGGGGCGGGCGGCCTCGGCAGCCGCGGCGGCCGCGGCCTCGGCGGCGACCCGGTCGGCGTCGGCCTGCACCTGGGCGGCGGCGACCTGGGCGTCCTCGCGCTGGGCGCGGGTGGCCACCATGTCCTGCAGCCGGTCGGTCGCCTCCTCGCCGGTGAGCGCGGGCTGCTGGGCCTGGACCATGCCGAGCTCCTCGGCGACGCTGATCGGCTCCTCGGCGTCGGCGGCCCGGGCGACCTGGGCCGGGTCGCCGGTGACGGTGACCGCCAGGCCGGCGGCCCCGATGAGCGCAGCCGCCAGGTACAGCGCGGGACGGCGGGCCGGCAGCGGCGGACGGCGGTGCCGGGCCCCGGTGGCGACCGCGGCCACCACCTGCTCCGGCGTCAACCCGGCGGTGGGGCCCTGCTCGGCGACCTCGGGTGCGGCACCGTCGAGCAGCAGCGCGTCCGCGTCGACCGGCAGCGGCCACGCGTCGGCCAGCACCAGCCCGTCGGTGCCCACCGGCAGCGGCCAGGCGTCCACGTCCGCGACCACGGCGTCCGGGCCCACGGCGTGCTGGACCACGGAGGCCGGGACGACGGCGACCGGGCCGGCCTCGACCGCCGGGCGCGGCGTGGGGCAGACCCCGGCCGCGCGCAGCGGCGTGGCGCCCAGCAGGCGGCGGGACCGTCGGGCGAGCGAGCGACGGAAGGGCAGCACGGGCGCCAGCGCCGGCACCTCGGGGCTCTCGGACGACGCGTCGGCGGCGGGGCCACCGACCGGTCCGCTGCCGCTGCGCGACACCGTTCCGTCGTCGTCGAGCCGGGCGAGATGTTGCGGGTCCATGCACCTGTCTTCCGTCGGGGGCGAGCTCGGGCGGCGCCCATGTAAACACGTCGTGACCGGTTCGTGATGTGCACAACCGGGTAAGCACACCGGGTCAAGTGATCAGGCTCACAACACTTCCTGCCAAATGGACACCCTGCGTGACGTCAGGTGTGCGAGCGGCTGATGAGTTGAACGCGCCGTGACGGGTACGAGCGAGGAACGTCACGCACCGGACGACGGGCCTGCAGACCTCGTCGCGGCCGTCCGGAGCCCCCAGACCGAGGAGCACACCCATGCGCGCAGTGACCTGGCACGGCCGGGACGACGTCCAGGTGGACACCGTCCCCGACCCGACGATCCAGGACCCGACCGACGTCATCGTGGAGATCACCTCCAGCGGCATCTGCGGGTCCGACCTCCACCTCATCGAGGTCATGGCCCCGTTCATGACCGTCGGGGACGTGATGGGCCACGAGCCGATGGGCGTGGTCCGCGAGGTCGGGGCCGGGGTCACCGAGCTGAAGGCCGGCGACCGGGTCGTCGTCCCGTTCAACATCTCCTGCGGCACCTGCTGGATGTGCAGCCAGGGGCTGCAGAGCCAGTGCGAGACCACCCAGAACCGCGAGCAGGGCATGGGCGCCTCGCTGTTCGGCTACACCAAGCTCTACGGCCAGGTCCCCGGTGGCCAGGCCGAGTACCTGCGGGTGCCCTTCGGCAACACGCTGCCGATCAAGGTGCCCGAGGGCCCCGCCGACGACCGGTTCGTCTACCTCTCCGACGTGCTGCCCACCGCCTGGCAGGCCGTGCAGTACGCAGCTCCCCCGCCCGGCGGCACCGTGCTGGTCCTCGGGCTCGGCCCGATCGGTGACATGGCCGCCCGGATCGCCACGCACCTCGGCCACCGGGTGATCGCCTCCGACGTCGTCCCGGAGCGGATCGCCCGGGCCCGGGCGCGCGGGATCGAGGTGATCGCCTCGACGGAGCAGGAGGAGGTCGTCGGAACGGTCCGGGAGATGACCGACGGCCGCGGCGCGGACGCCGTGATCGACGCGGTGGGCATGGAGGCGCACGGCTCCCCCGGCGCCAAGCTCGCCCAGAAGGCCAGCGCGGTGGTGCCCGACGCCATCATGGAGAAGGTCATGACGGTGGCCGGCATCGACCGGCTGGCCGCGTTCAACACCGCGATCGAGGCGGTCCGCCGCGGCGGCACCGTCTCGCTGTCGGGTGTCTACGGCGGCGCGACCGACCCGGTGCCGCTGATGCGGATGTTCGACAAGCAGATCGAGCTGCGCATGGGCCAGGCCAACGTGTGGCGCTGGGTGCCCGACATCCTGCCGCTGCTCACCGACGCCGACCCGCTGGGCGTCGACTCCTTCGCCACGCACCACGTGCCGCTGGAGCAGGCGCCGCAGGCCTACGAGACGTTCCGGCAGAAGCAGGACGGCGCGGTGAAGGTGCTGCTGCAGCCCTGACCTGCACGTCCGAGGGCCGCGCACGGGACCTCCGTCCCGGCGCGGCCCTCGTGCTGACGGGCACGTGACGAGGGTCATGTGCGTCGAGGGCAGCGGAACAGGTCGCACTGCTCTTGTCTGGAGTCGGGCCGTCTCGCGCCCGTCCTCCCTCGCAGCCCCTGAGGAGCTCTGCCGTGCCCCGCGCGCTGCTCGCCCTGTCCATCGGCGCCTTCGGCATCGGCACCTCCGAGTTCGTGATCATGGGGATGCTGCCGCAGGTCGCCGAGGACCTCGACGTCTCGGTCCCCGCGGTCGGGCTCCTGATCAGTGCCTACGCCCTGGGGGTGGTCATCGGGGCGCCGACGCTGACCGCGCTGGGCGTGCGGTTCACCCCGCGGCAGACGCTGATCGGGCTGATGGTCGTCTTCACCGTGGGCAACGCCCTCTCCGCACTCGCCCCCGGCTACGCCGCGCTCACCGCCGCCCGGGTGGTCACCGCCCTGGCGCACGGCTCGTTCTTCGGCGTCGGGGCGGTCGCTGCCCGCAGGTTGGTGCCCAGGGAGAAGGGCACCCAGGCGATCTCGCTGATGTTCGTCGGGCTCACGCTGGCCAACGTCGTCGGCGTCCCGTTGGGCACCTTCGTCGCCCAGCAGCTGAGCTGGCGGCTGGTCTTCGGCGGCGCCGCCGCGATCGGGCTGCTCACCATCGCCGGGCTGGTCGCCTGGATGCCGCGGGTGGCCTCCGCGCCCACCGACCTCCGGCAGGAGCTCGGCGCCTTCCGCCGGCGCCAGGTGTGGCTGACCCTGGCCGTCACCACCATCGGCTTCGCCGCGCTGTTCTCCGTCTACAGCTACATCAGCCCGATTCTCACCGACCTCGCCGGGATGCCGGAGAGTCGGGTCACCGTCGTGCTGGCGCTCTTCGGCCTGGGCACCACCGCGGGCACGCTGCTCGGCGGCCGCATGGGCGACCGGTTCGGCTTCGCCTTCGTCACCGTCGGGCTGCTCGCCACCGCCGCGCTGCTGGTGGTGTTCACCGTGGTGGTGGTCAACCCGGTGGCCGCCGTCGTCCTGGTCGTGCTGTTCGGCGCCATCACCTTCTCCGGCGGTCCGGTGGTGCAGAACCGGGCGATCGAGGCGGCCCAGGTGCAGGGCGGCAGCCTGGTGTCGGCGGCCAACCAGGGCGCGTTCAACGCCGCCAACGCGCTGGGGGCGGCGCTGGGCGCGGCCACGATCGACGCCGGCTGGGGGTACCGGGCACCGATGTGGGTCGGGGCCGCGCTCGCGGTGGTCGGCGCCGGCCTCTCCGTCGTCGCGGTGCGCAGCCAACGGGCCGAGACGGCCCGCTCCGCCGTCGCCGAGCCCGTGACCACCGCCGCCGTCCGCGCCGCCTGACGGTGTGCAGGGCCGCCGTGCGCGGGTAGGCACCGGCGATGACCACTCCGACAGCCGAGAAGTCCGGCCAGTTCGCCCTCGGCGACCGCACGGTGCACCGCATCGGCTACGGCGCCATGCAGTTGTCGGGCCCGCACGTGATGGGCCCGCCGGCCGACCGCGACGCCGCGGTCGCCGTCCTGCGGCGTGCCGTGGAGCTGGGTGTGGACCACATCGACACCAGCGACTACTACGGCCCGCACGTCACCAACGAGATCATCCGCGAGGCCCTGCACCCCTACCCCGACGACCTGACCATCGTCACCAAGGTCGGCGCCCGCCGGACGCCGAGTGGCCCGAGGCGCTGGGGGCCGACGAGCTGCGCCAGGCGGTGCACGACAACCTGGAGCACCTCGGCCTCGAGGCGCTGGACGTGGTGAACCTGCGGATGCCCGGGTTCGCCGAGCCGGTGCAGCGCTCGCTGGCCGAGCCGTTCGAAGCACTGGCGGAGCTGCAGCAGCAGGGGCTGGTCAGGCACCTGGGGGTCAGCAACGTGACCCCGCAGATGTTCGCCGAGGCGCAGGGCATCGCCCCGGTGGTGTGCGTGCAGAACCACTACAACCTGGTGCACCGCGCCGACGACCCGATGATCGACGCGCTGGCCCGCCAGGGCGTCGCCTACGTGCCGTTCTTCCCGCTCGGGGGGTTCAGCCCCATCCAGTCGGCGGCGCTGGAGACCGTGGCCCGCCGGCTGGAGGCCTCACCCATGGAGGTCGCGCTGGCCTGGCTGCTGGCCCGCTCCCCCAACCTGCTGCTGATCCCGGGCACGGGGTCGATCGCACACCTGGAGCAGAACCTGCAGGTGGCCGCCCGGGTGCTGGGCCCGGTCGAGCTCGAGGAGCTGGACCGCATCGGCGGCGACGGCACCCTCGACCCCGACCTCTGAGGCCGAGTGCGCTCAGCAGTGATCAGGTGACTCGAGTTCAGGCGGTGCTTGCAACACCCTGATGGAGGGGTGTGCTGGTGGCGGTCACGCGGGAGAAGGAGCGGGCGTTCTGGCGGGCGGTGGTCTGGGAGGGGGCGTCGACATCGGCGGCTGCTGCTGCGGCGAGGGTGACGGGGTCGACGGCGCGGCGGTGGTTCCGGGACCGTGGTGGGGTGACGCCTTTGGACCTCGATGAGCTGTCCGGCCGGTATCTGTCACTGT
>NZ_JBJJTJ010000045.1:0-20519 GCF_054177765.1 Modestobacter lacusdianchii
CGCCCCCCCCCGCCCCGCCCCCCCCCCCCCCCCCCCCACCGACCCGCCCCAGCACCACCCGACCCCCCCCCCCCCCCCCCCCCCCCCCCCCCCCCCCCCCCCCCCCCCCCCCCCCCCCCCCCCCGCGGGCGTGGGTCGGTGGTGCCGCGCGGCCGGTGCAGTCAACGCGGTCGCCGGGGTGAGCGCACGCCGATTACCCCGGCGGTCGGCATGGCACGCTGCTCGCCGTGCGGAGGAGTGCCGGTGTGCTGCTGTACCGCCGGGCCGCGGACGGCGGGCTCGAGGTGCTGCTCGGGCACATGGGTGGCCCGTTCTGGGCGCGCAAGGACGCCGGGGCGTGGTCGGTGCCCAAGGGCGAGCACGACCCGGGGGAGGAGCCGCTGGACGTCGCCCGGCGGGAGTTCGCCGAGGAGCTGGGCTCGCCGGTGCCCGCGCAGGAGTTCCTCGACCTCGGCGAGCTGCGGGTGACCAGCGGCAAGCTGCTCACCGTCTTCGCCGCCGAGGGAGACCTGGACGCCACCGCCTGCGTCAGCAACACCTTCGACCTGGAGTGGCCGCCCCGCTCGGGTCGGGTGCAGCAGTTCCCCGAGGTCGACCGGGCCGCCTGGCTCACCGTCGAGCAGGCCCGGGTCGCGCTGGTGCGCGGCCAGGTGCCGTTCCTGGACCGGCTGCTGGCCCGGCTCGACCCCTCCTGAGGAGCGCCCCGACCCGGTGCGGGGCGCTCCCCAGGGTCAGGGGCGTCCGGCGTGCGGGACGTCGACCGTGGTGGTCAGCAAGGTCGCCTCGCGCACCGGCGCGCGGTTGTGCTCGTAGAAGTCCGGCGCGCAGCACAGCAGGAGGGTCCGGCCGTCGTCCCCACCCAGGGCGCAGGCGAAGACGCCCTGCCCCTCGGGGGCGCGCACCTCCTCGACCACCTCACCGCCCGGTGCCAGCCGCGCCGCCCGGCCGCCGACGGCGTCGGCGATCCACAGGTGGCCCTCGGCGTCGAGCGTGCAGCCGTCGGGGGCGACCACCAGCTGACCGAGCACCTCCTCGGTGGTGCTGCCGGTGACCTCCGGGCCGAGCTGGGCCCACACCCGGCGGCCGGTGAGCGAGCCGTCGGCGGCCAGGTCGAAGGCGGTGACCCGGTTGCCCAGCGTCTCGTCGACCAGCAGCGTCCCGCCGTCCGGGGTGATCACCATGCCGTTGGGGAACTGCAGGCCCTCGGCCACCACGGTGACCGTGCCATCCGGGTCGACCCGCTTCACCGACGCCGTGCCGGCCGCCCCGCCGCCCATCAGGTCGAAGCCGAAGTCGCCGACGAAGACGTGCCCGGCGTCGTCGACCACCAGGTCGTTGAGGTGGCCGCCGCAGTGCTCGGTGAGGTCGGCCAGCTCGGTGGTCTGCCCGTCGGTGACCCGCAGCAGCCGGTGGTCCTTCATCGAGACCGCGACCATCGCGCCGTCGGGGAGCCAGCCCAGGCCCGAGGGCTGCCCGGGCACCTCGGCCACCACCTGCTCGGCGCCGTCGGTGCCGATCCGGCTGATCGTCCGCCGGTAGAAGTCCGACACCCACCAGGTGCCGTCGTGCCAGCGCGGGCCCTCGAAGTAGGCGCCGCCGGTGAACAGGGTGCTCAGTGACCTCGTCGTCATGGCCGGACCCTAGCCAGCGCCGGCCGCCGCGCGCAGCCGCCGGTTTCCTGCTCCGGCCGCTCGGGCACGGGGAGTCCGACACGACAGTGGACGACGGAGGGACACCCCATGCAGGTCGGTTACAAGCTCGCCACCGAGGCCTTCACCCCGACGCAGATCGTCGAGCAGACGGTGGCGGCCGAGGAGGCCGGCTTCGACTTCGTCGAGCTCAGCGACCACTACCACCCGTGGCTGGAGGAGCAGGGGCACAGCGGCTTCACCTGGTCGATGCTGGGCACGATGGCGGCGAAGACCGAGCGGATCGGGCTGGCCACCGGCGTCACCTGCCCGACCGTGCGGTACCACCCGGCGATCATCGCCCAGGCCGCGGCGACCGTGCAGATCCTCTCCGACAACCGGTTCACCCTGGGCATCGGTGCCGGTGAGCGGCTCAACGAGCACGTCGTCGGCGGCGGCTGGCCGGCCGTCCGGATCCGGCACCACATGCTGCGCGAGGCGCTGGAGATCATCAATCTGCTCTGGCAGGGCGGCTACCAGTCCTACGAGGGGAAGTACCTCACCCTGGAGGACGCGCGGGTCTTCGACCTGCCCGACCAGCTGCCGGTGCTCGCGGTGGCCAGCGGTGGCCCCGGGGCCTCCAAGCTCGCCGCCCAGTACGGCAGTGGCCTGTTCGCCACCGAGCCCAAGCCCGAGCTGGTGCAGGCCTACGCCGAGCACGGCGGCAGCGGGCCGAAGTACGCCGAGGTGCCGATGGCCTGGGCCACCGACGAGGACGCCGCCGCGCAGGAGGCGCTGAGGACCAGCCGCTGGGCGCTGTCGGGCTGGAAGGTGATGAGCGAGCTGCCCAACCCGGTCAACTTCGACGCCGCGAGCAGCTCGGTGACCGCCGAGGACGTCAAGGGCCAGTTCTCCTGCGGGCCCGACCTCGACCGGCACGTGCAGCAGGCCCAGCCCTACGTGGACGCCGGCTTCGACCACATCGTCCTGCAGAACGCCGGGCCGGACCCGGACGGCTTCATGGACGTCTGCAAGAGCGAGCTGATCGAGCGGGTGCGGTCGCTGACGCCGTCGTCCTGAGCGCCACCGCGCCGGACCACCGACCCGCCGGGGTGAGCCGCGAGGAGCGCTGGCAGCGCCGACTGGCGCTGCCGGTGCTCGTCGCGGCCCTGGCGTCGGTGCCGGCGATGTTCCTGACCTTCGTCGGGGGGCCGCTGGGCACCGCCGGGCGCTGGGTCGACCTGCTCAGCGGTGCGGTGCTCGTCGGTGAGGCGGTGCTGCTGTTCGCCGTCGCGGAGCACAAGCGGGCCTGGGTCCGCGGGCACGTCGGGTTGCTGGTGCTGACCCTCGCGGTCGTGGTCGCCGTCGTCCTGGCCGTCGGGCCGGTGCAGGTGCTCCGGCTGGTCCGGGCGGTCGGGGCGCTGCGGGTGCTGCGGGCCGGGCGGATCGTGCGGGCCGCCCGTGAGCTGCGGGCCCGTCTCGGCTGGACCGGGCGGGCCTCCAGCGTGTTCGCCGTCGGTGCGGGTCTGCTCGCCGCGGTCTTCGTCGGTGTGGTGCTCGCCGACCCGACCTCGCGGTCCCGGTCGCTGCTGACCTGGGCGATCGGCCCGATCAGCACTCCGGTGGTGGTCGTCCTGTCCGTGCTCGCGGGCCTGCTGCTGGGTGGCGCGACCTACCTGCTCGCCCGGGACAGCGGGCTCGGTGACGCCGAGCCGGCGGACGCCGAGACCTGAGTGAGATGACCCGGTTCCGGTTGAAGACGGCTCCGGGCGGGCATCCCTGAGGACGGTACGTACCGCACGTCCGCACGGAGAGAAGGAGATCGACATGGGACTGATGAGCAAGCTCACCAAGGGCGCTGCGGCCAAGAAGGCGATCTCCGCGGCGCAGAAGCCGGAGAACCAGCGCAAGATCAAGAGCGCGATCTCGTCGCTGCGCGGCAACAAGAGCGGCGGCACCACCGGCCGCGGTACCGGCCGGGTCTGATCCGACGCCCGGCGGCGCTCTGCCGCCGGGCTGGGCCCGGACCGCCGGGTGGTCAGCGTCGGGCTGGTCAGATCCCCACCGGGTCCGGGCCGACCTCGCCGACGTTGCGGCGCACGGCCGCGAGCAGCTCGGTGAGCCGCTCGCGGTCGCCTGCGTCGAGGTCCCCGACGGTGCGACGTTCGAGTTCGGCCCAGATCTGCTCGACCCGGCCCCGTAGCTCGCGCCCTCGCGGGGTCAGTGACACCAGCACGACCCGGCGGTCGTCGGTGGAGCGCTCGCGCTGGAGGAAGCCAGCCTCCTCCAGCCTGGCCACCGCCTTGACCGCGGTCGGCGGCTCGACCTGCAGCTCGCGGGCCAGTTCGCCGGGGGAGCGGGGCTCCCGGTCCCAGAGCAGCATGAGCAGCAGCTCCTGTCCGGGGTAGAGCCCCACCTCGCGCAGCAGTGCGCCGGCCAGCGTGCGGTGCGCCCGGGCCACGGCGGGGATCAGTGCGCTGATCGGGCCGACGCCCTCGACCGGATCGGCCATCGCTCCATGCCCCCTCGGAATGAACTGAGCCGACTAATGTTGAGCCGGCTACAGGAACCGCGTGAGGTGGTTCCCGGTCCGAGGGAGTACAGCATGAGCACCACTCCGCACCGCAGCGACAGCCCGCTGGTCGCCGTCGTCGGCGCCACCGGTCAGCAGGGCGGGGCGACCGCCCGGGCGCTGTTGGACGCCGGCGCCCAGGTCCGCGCGCTGGTGCGCGACCCCGGTGCGGCAGCCGCGCAGGCGCTGGCCGCGCGTGGGGCCGAGCTGGCCCGCGCCGACCTGCGCGACCCTGAGTCGCTGCGCGCCGCGCTGCGCGGCGCCGACCGGGTGTTCGGGATGACGACGTTCACCGAGCGCGGTGTGGACGGCGAGGTCGAGGACGGTCACGCGCTCGCCGACGCGGTGGCCGACGTGGGCGCCGGCCACCTGGTCTACAGCTCGGTCGGCGGCGCCGAGCGGCACACCGGCGTCCCGCACTTCGAGAGCAAGCGCCGGGTCGAGGAGCACATCGAGGCCCTGGGGCTGCCGGCGACGTTCCTGCGACCGGTGTTCTTCATGGAGAACCTCACCGGGCAGGGGCCGTCGCTCGAGGACGGTTCGCTCGTCGTCCGACTCCCGCTGCCCGGCGACGTGCCGCTGCAGATGGTGGCCGTCGCCGACATCGGCGCCGCCGCCGCGGCAGCCCTCCTGGACCCGAGCCGGGTGCCCGGTGGCGCGATCGAGCTGGCCGGCGACGAGCTGACCGGCGACCAGGTCGCCCAGGTGTTCGGCGCCGCCGCCGGCCTGCCCGCCCGCTACGAGGCGCTGCCGCTGGCCGTGCTGGGCGGCGACGAGGACATGACCGCGATGTTCACCTGGTTCACCCAGCGGCCCGCCTACCAGGGTGACCGGCCCGGCACCCGTGCGCTGGTGCCCGGCACCCACGACCTGGCCGGCTGGCTGGCCGACACCGGCTGGGCCCCGGCCGGCTGAGCGGCGTACCTGCCGATCCCCGCCGGATCCCTGCCAGATCGGTCGCGCAGGGGGACGGGGGACGCCGACGGCGGCCAGACTGCCGTCCGTGACCCCCGTTCCCGCTGCCCCGGGCCCCCTCGCTGACCTGGTGCCGGACTCCGCCGCGGCGGCCCTCGCGCTCGAGGTGGCCGGCCGGTTCTGCTCCCCGGCGCTGCTGGCGCACTCCTGCCGCTCGTACCTGTGGGCGGCGGAGTACGGCCGCTCGCGCGGCATCGCGTTCGACGCCGAGCTGCTGTACGTGGCGACGATGCTGCACGACATCGGGCTGGTGCCGGTCTTCGACAGTGCGACGGTGCCGTTCGAGGAGGCCGGGGGAGCGGTGGCCTGGGTCTTCGCGACGGGAGCCGGCTGGGACGCCGCACGCCGCGACCGGGCGGCCGCGGTGATCGTGGCGCACATGGCCGACGAGGTCGACCCCGCCGCCGACCCCGAGGGTCACCTGCTGGAGCTGGCGACCGGGCTGGACGTGTCCGGCCGCCGCCCCGAGGACTGGCCGGCCGCGTTCCGCACCGAGGTGCTCACCCGGTACCCGCGGCAGGGGCTGGCCGAGGAGTTCCTCGGCTGCTTCTCCGAGCAGGCCCGGCGCAAGCCGGCGTCGCGGGCCGGCCGGTTCGTCGCCGGTGGCTTCGCCGAGCGGGTGCGGGCCAACCCGCTCGACGGCTGAGGGCGGCTGCGGGTCAGGCGGTGAACCGGCCGTCGGCCTGCGCGGTGAGCCGGCCGGCCGCCACCACCCGGTCCAGCGCGGACTCCAGCAGGGGCAGCAGGGCAGGGGTGCGCCGGCGGTGGCCGAACACCTCCAGGGTGCGCGTGAGCAGCTCGTCCCTGGCCAGCCCGGCCTCCGCCCGGCACAGCGCGACCATGGCGTTGCCGATCTCCGCCGGCGCGACCTGGTCCAGCGGCCGCTCCGCGCTGGTCGCCTGACGGCGGAACCACGTCCAGGACGCCGGGTCGGTCGCCGCCGGCCAGACGAACTCGCCGTCGACGGTGGCGGTGGCCGGCAGCAGCCCCAGCAGGGCGTCCCGGCGGGCCTCGGTCACCCGGGACAGCCCGAACGCCGCGGCTGTCAGGCGGGTCAGCCGGTCGCGGTGCACCGGCCCCTCGGCCTTGAGCCCGGCGGTGAGGACCCGGCGCACCACCCGGGCGACCGCGGGGTCGGAGAGCTGGTCGAGCTGCTTCTTCTCCCCGGCCGGCTTCGGCGCCCAGGCGATGAAGGGCTGCTCCTCGTCCAGCGGTGCCGGCATGCTGCCGGCAGCGGCCGGCTTGGCGGCCGCCTTGCCCGAAGTGGCCTTCCGCGGGGTGGTCGTCGTCGGGGTGCCCGTGCCGGCCTCCGTGGTGCCGACCTCCGTGGTGCTGGCCTTCGTGGTGCTGGCCCGCGTGGTGCCGGCCTTCGTGGTGCTGGCCCCGGTCGTGGTCGGCTTCCCGGCCCGGGTGGCGGTCGCCGGCAGGGTGGCCTCGGTCGGCGCGGCAGCCAGCGGTGCGGGCTCCGCGGTCGGGACGTCGTTGGTCGCGGGTCCGGCGGGGGACGGTTCCGCGGAACCGTCGCCGGCCGGCTCGGAGCCGCTGGCAGGGGAGTCGCTGGCAGGGCCCTCGGTGGCAGGGCCCTCGGTGACAGGGGCCTCGGTGACAGGGGCCTCGGGAGCCAGGACCTCGACGGCCTCCTGCTCGGCCTCGACGATCTCGGGTGCCTCGACGGCCTCGGGCTCGACGGCCTCGGCGTCCGCGGGGTCTGCTTCGGGTGCATCGGGCTCGACGGGTCGGGTGACGGGGGTGGGGCGCAGCTGGATGACCTCGGCGAGGGGGCCGTCGTACTCCGGCTCCGGGTCCGGCTCGGGGGTGGGCTCGGGCTGCACGACCAGCGGCGCGGCGGCCTCGACGGCGGCGACGAGCGTGGCCAGCACGGCCTCGCGGTCGGCGAGCCAGGTCGGCAGCCACACCCGCTCCACGGCCGGCCAGTGCACGAGCTCGCCGAGCACCTCGACGGGCAGGCCGTCCCGGTCACCGACGGTCCGGCGGTGCGCCCAGGCCGGCCCGTCCAGCAACACGGCCAGCACCGGGGCGTCGGGCGCGTCGGCGGGGGCCACGGTCAGGTCGACCCGGAAGTCCGACAGCCCGACGTCGGTGCGCACGACCAGGCCGCGGGCGGTCAGCTCGGCGGCGACCTCGTCCCGGTGCCGGTCGAGGGCGGTCGCGGCGCGCTGGGGGAGCGCACCGGTCCCGTGCGTGGCCAGGTCGAGGTAGGCGCGTAGGTGCTGGACGCCGATCGGGGCGGTGTCCTCGGCCGGCAGCTGCGCCGGGTCGAGGGAGCTGAACACCACGACCTGCCGCCGCGCCCGGGTGATCGCCACGTTGAGCCGACGCTCGCCACCAGCGCGGCTGATCGGGCCCAGGTCGAGCGGCGGCCGCCCGGCGGCGTCCGGGGCGATGCCGAGGGAGAGCAGCACGGTGTCGCGCTCCTCGCCCTGCACGGCGTCGACGTCCTTGACGAACAGGCCCTCGCCGTCGGTGCGGGCCAGCGCTTCGACGACGCGCTCGTCACCGCTGTCACGGAGCAGCTCCTCGATCAGCGTCCGCTGCGGGGCGGTGAGGGTGACGACGCCCAGCGACGGCACGGCCGGGGCCGCCGCGGTGAACCGGCGCAGCACCTCGGCCACGACCGCCCGGGCCTCCGCCGGGTCGGCGGGCCGGCCCGGACCCGAGCGCACGAGCGTGCCGGACACCCGCACCAGGGAGACCCCGCGGTCGCCCGACGCGGCGGGCCCCGGCGCGGGGAAGGAGGACAGCCGGTCGTCGTAGTAGCGGCCGTTGCTGAACGCGATGAGCGTCTCGTCCTGGCTGCGGTAGTGCCAGGACAGCCGCTGCCGCGGCACCCCGGCCTGCAGGCACGCCGCGAGGACGCTCTCCTGCTCGGCGACGGTGCCCGGTGCGACCTCGTCGTCCGCGGACGGCGTTCCGTGGGTGCCCGGCGGCAGCTGCCGGCTGTCCCCGACGACGACCGCCGACCACGCCCGGCCGAGCGCGCCGACGGCGTCGGCGACCCGCAGCTGCGAGGCCTCGTCGAACACCACCAGGTCGAAGAGCCCGGGGGCGGCGGGGAGGAGGCGGGCCACCGAGTCGGGGCAGGCGAGCACGCACGGCATCACCGCGGTGATCAGCTCGCCGTAGGCGGACAGCAGACCGCGGACGCCGAGTCCCGAGCGCTGCTCGGCCAGCTCCTCCCGCAGTGCGCCGACCCGGTCGGCGTCGAGCCGGCGGCCGGCGAGCGCGCCCGCCGGCAACGCGTCGACCAGGTGCGAGCGGACGGCGCGCGAGGCGGCGCCGAAGCGCGCGACGGTGCGCTCGTGCTGCCCGGCGTCGAAGGCGTCCAGCCCGGTCGCGGTCCGCCGCTCCTCGACCGAGGCCTCAGCCAGCCCACGGTCGAAGGCCCGCACCGCGTCGTCGGCGGGCAGCAGCCCGTCGCGCAGCGCGGCCCGTGCCTGGGTCAGACCGGCCAGCCGCAGCGGCTCCAGGGTGTCGAGCAGGCTCACCCACCGCCGCAGCGACATCGGGTGCACGTACTCCACCCCGCGCTCGGGGCGGGTCATCGTCCAGCGCAGCACCAGGCCGTCGTCCCCGCTCCACGCCGCCAGCAGCGCGGTGTCGCTGGAGCAGGCGGTCAGCAGCACGTTCAGCGCGTCGCGCAGCCGGGCGACGGTGCGCGCGGACGACGGGTCGGAGACCGGGCCGCCGGCCAGGAAGCGGCGCATCGCCCCGGCGAAGCCGGTGCTCCCGTCGACCGAGGCCGCTGCCCGGCGCAGCCAGCGCACCTCGGCGTCCAGCACAGTGCGGCCGGCGTCGGTGAACGGGTTCCACCCGGCGGGCACCAGCAGGCCCGGGACGGCGGCCGCACGGCCGGCGAGGGACTGCACCGCGGTCTGCAGCCGGTAGAGGTCGGCGGTCAGCTCGGGGACGTCGGAGGTCTTCACCGAGGCCCCGGGCCGCAGCGCCGGGGCCAGCTGGTCGCGGACGGCGGCCAGCTTGCCGCGGCGGCCCATCCAGCCGGCGGCCGCGGCCTCCTGGGCCTGCACGAACAGCTCGCTCAGCGGCAGGGCGAGGGCCGCCGGCGTGGTGACGTCCAGGCCGGGCTGCTCGGTGCCGACCAGCTCGGCGACGGCCGCGGACAGGTCGTCGGTCGCCGCGGCCCACCGGGGGCGGCGCACCTCGTCCAGCACGTCGAGGCCGACGGCCGGGCCGGTGAGCAGGTGGACGATCGCGTCGAGGTCCTCGGCGGTGCGGGCGGCCCGGACGACGGAGGCCAGCCCGCCCTCGCCGGGCAGGTCGCGGATCGCGGCGTCGACGGCGACCGCCGCCTGCTGCACGGTGGTGATGTCGATGTCGATGGTGTCCAGGAAGGCCCAGGCGTGCCCGGCCGAGGGCCGTGCCAGGCCGGCGATCTCCGGGAGCAGGGCGAGCGCCCGGTGCACCTCCAGCACCGTGTCGGGGGTGGCCCGGGCGGCGAAGGTGGTGGTCACCGGCAGTGCGGGGACCGCACCGTCGGCGGCCAGCACCGCGTTGCGCGCCGAGTAGAACGACAGGCCGGCCGCGTTGGGGGCGTGCAGTCGCTCGGCGTACCGCTCGAGGTCACGGGTGGCGGAGCGCAGGCGCTCCTCCTCGGCCGTCATCCCCGGGGCGTCGCCCTCGACGGCGTGCTCCAGCGCGGCGCGGACCTGGGCGCGGACCACGGCCGGCCGGCTGCCCTTGTCGTGCAGGTCGAGCACGAACGGCCCCAGCCCGACCGCGTCCAGCCGGCGGGCCACGACGTCCAGCGCCGTGCGGTTGCCGGCCACGAACAGCACGCGCCTGCCCTCGGCGACGGCGCGGGCCAGCAGGTTGGTGATGGTCTGCGACTTGCCGGTGCCGGGCGGGCCCTCCAGCACGAAGGTCCGGCCCGCGAGGGCGTCGGCGACGGCGCGCAGCTGGGAGGCGTCGGCCGGCACCGGGCACCGGGCGGCGAGCGCGTCGAGGTCGACGGGGCCGGTGATGTCCTCGACCGGGTCGGTGAAGCGCTCGTCCGGGCCGTCGACCAGGTGGGCCACCAGCGGGTTCGCCGAGAAGTCCGACCAGTGCTCGTCGAGGTCGGCCCACAGCCGGTACCCGGCCACGGGGAGGACGGCCAGGTCGGCGGTCGCCTCGACCCGGTAGGGCAGCTCCGCGGCGGCCAGCGCGTCCCGCACGGCCCGCAGCACCGCCGGCAGGTCGGTGCCCGCGCCCTCGGCGGGGGAGGCGAGGCCGGGGACGGTCAGGTCGTGCCGCCGGTGCAGCTCCGCCAGCAGGCAGCCGTTGGGCGCACTGGTGCCGGACTCGTCCAGGGCCAGCCGGTAGGAGCCGTCCCGGCTGTCGGTGACGAGGACGACGGGCATCAGCACCAGAGGTGAGCGCACCGCCCGGCCGTCGACCTCCCAGACCAGCGAGCCGAGTGCCAGGTGGAGGTCGTTCCCGCCGGTCTGCTCGACGACGGTGCGCGCCTGGTGGGCCAGCGCGCGCAGCCGGGGCAGGTGGCTCGAGGGCGGCAGGTCGAGCCGCACCGACCGCTGCTCGGTCAGCAGCTCGGTCAGCTCGGGAGAGGGCAGCTCACGGGCCGCGGTCAGGCTCCGCTCGCGCTGGTCGCCGGCCAGCCGGTTCCCGGGCAGCAGGGTGAGCGTCTTCCCGGTGCTGAGCAGGTCCTCGAGCAGGGGGAGTGCGTCGTGCGGCACGGCCAGCGGGATGCCGGCGTGCTCGGGGTGGTCGAGCAGCCGGTCGCGGAGGCCGCGGCCCAGCAGCGCCTCCTGCCACTGCCGGACCCGGGCCGGGACCCCTGCGTCGGGGTCGTCCGCGACGGCCGGCTCGGAGGTGGGGGAGCCCGGCGCGCCGGGGCGGGGCCCGGCCACCGGTGCGTCCCCGTCCTGACCGGGCGCGGCGAGCGGGGTGTCGCCGACCAGCGGTGCGTCGTCGGCGAGCGGTGCGTCGTGCTCATGGCCTGGCGCGGGCAGCGGGAGCACGCCGTCCTGGCGAGCCCGGTGCACGTCGGTGACCCCGACGACCCGGTCGAGGTCGCCGGTCAGCCACCGGCTGTACGCCGGCCCCTGCAGGTCGGCGCTGGTGTCGCCGCGGTCGGTGAGCAGGGTGGTCTCGACCAGCCGGAGCTCACCGCGGTCGACCAGGCCGACCAGTGCCGTGACGTCGGTGGTGGCGGTGGCCTCGGCGCTGCGCTCGGCCCGCCAGTAGCCGAGGAAGGCGTGACCCTCGGCCACCCAGACCAGCGGCCGGATGCCGACGTGCTCGCAGGCGGCGGCCAGGGTGAGGACGATGTCCAGGGCCGTGCCGGCCCGGCCGTCGAGGACCTCATCGGGGGTGCGGAGCCGCTGGCCGGTCTCGGCCCAGTCGGCCGGCGGCTCGCTGTACCGGATCTCCCGCCGGCGCACCGCCCAGGTCAGCGCCTCGACGATCTCGTCGACCCGCTCGGCGCCGTCGGTGTACCCGGCCATCCGGCTGCTCTCGGTGCCCTCCTCCAGGAGGGCGGCCGCCTCGGCGACCAGGGCGGTGACCGCGGGGTGCTGCGGCTGCACGTGGGCGGCCAGCACCTCCAGCGCAGACGGCAGGGGCGCGGGCAGCCAGCGGTCGGTGGCCGGCGACGTCGACGGCTGCGCCGGGCCCTCGGAGCTCCACTGCAGGTCGGCCGCGTTCCCCATGGCCCCTGTCTACCCGGTCGGACGGACCGTTCCGCTCAGGTCCGGCCGACGGGTGGTGCGGGTGTGACAGCAGTTGTCGTTCTGTGACGGAACTCCCCGCACAGCGGAGCGCGGGTGGCTGGACGTCAGAGTCGGGCGAGGGTGCTGCAGTCGGGGCAGAGCGCCTCGGAGACCTCCGGCTGCGGCGGCCACGGGACCGCCTCGTCGCGTGCCACGTAGGCCCCGCACAGGGCCGTCCGTCCGCGGGAACCGGAGAGGCCGAGCGTGGCGTGCGCGGGTCCGATCAGCCGTGCCGTCTGGCCGGCCGGGTCGCTGAGCGACCCGACCATCATCACGGCGCGAGCCGTGCGGTACGTGAACCCCATGGCCTCACGATGGGAGGCGGGGGCGGCATCCTCCGGGCAACACGCTCACTGCACCAGCCCCGGCGCCCCACTGGCCCCGTCCGTCCCAGCCGGCAGGTCCGGACGTGGCCGTACCGCCACCGTCGACCTCCCCCCTGGTCGACGGTGGCGGTACGGGTACCTGGACCGGTCAGGCGGTGAAGCCGGCGCGGTCGACCTTGCGGTGGAACCGCTCACCGAGCTTGCCGCCGAGCACGGCGCCCAGCAGCGTCACGACCAGGACGGCGACCAGCGCGATGATGCCGGCGGTCGTCAGCGTGCCCTCGTCGATCGGGATGCGCGGCAGCTCCAGCTGGGAGAGCACGTTGTACTCCGACCCGAACACGGCCCCGGCGACGGCGAGCGCGATGACGACGAGCAGCCCGATCACCCACACGGCCACGCCCTGCCGGACGCCGTCGAAGCGGGCCATCCGCCCGGCGACGTAACCGCCGGCCAGGTAGGCGAGGAAGAGGACGACGAGCAGGGCGATGCCGCCACCGATCCCGATGCCGCTGGCGTTGGAGGTGGCCTCGTCGACCGAGGGCACGTCCTGGGTCAGCCCGATCGCCACCCCGGCCGCGGAGATGACGGCGATCAGCAGGACGGCGAGGCCGTTGGCGGACAGCCAGCCGAAGAACGCGGCGCCCCACTTGACCCCGCCGAAACGGTCGTGCTGCCGGTCGACGGCATCGCGGGCCGCGCCCTTGCTGGCGAACGCGCCGGCGCCGGCGTCGGCGGTGTTGTTGCGGAAGCTCGTCTCCCGGTCGCCCACGGAGGTGCCGCGGTCGGACGGGTCGTTCGGTGCGGTGCTGCCGGTCATGGGGTGCTCCAGGGGTGAGGTCGTCGCGGCCGGCGGGCGAGCAGCCGCTCGCCGGCCGCGACGAGTTCGGGGGCGCGACCAGGGGCCGGGCTGACCCGGTGGTCGCGGGGCGGTGCCGGATGGCGGCCGCCGGGGGGACCGGCGGCCGCCATCCGGCGGGGTGGGTGCGCGAGGAGCGCACCCGACAGCTCAGCGGCGGTCGGTGCCGGTGATGCCGTCGGTGTCGATCTGCTCCTTGCGGACCGTGTCGGTCACGGTCTCCTGCTCGGTCACCGTCTCGGTGTCCAGGCGCACGCGCTCGACCGGCACGGCCTCCTTCTGCACGACCGGGCGCTCGGCGTGCAGCGTGACCTCGTGCTCCTCCTCGGAGATCGCCGGGCCGTCGAGGGCGTCGCCGACGTTGGCGTCGGTGATCGGCTCGCGCTCGATCCGGACCTCCTCGTGGGAGACCGGGACGGTGGTCGTCACGTTCTCGGTGACGACGTACTTGCGCAGGCGGGCGCGGCCGGCCTCGACCTGCTGGGTGCCGACGCGGAGCTGCTCCTCCGAGCGGGTCATGGCGTCGTCCGTGGTCGGGCCCGAGGTGTCGTGGCCGACGGTGCCGTGCCGGTTGGTGTCGGTACCGGTGGCGGTGTCGGTGGCGATGCCGGTGTCCCGGCCCGTCGTGGTGTCGGTGCGGCCGGTGGTGACCGTCGTGTCGCGCGTGCCGATGCCCACGCCGTAGTAGCGGTAGAGCTCCTCCTCCTCGGCGGGGGAGAGGTGGCCCTGGTCGGCGTCGATCCGCGGCGCGTCCTTGACCTTGGCCTTCTCGAAGGGGACCCGGAGGGTGCCGTTGGAGACCGAGGCGTCGCTGATCGGGACGAACGTCTCCGAGGTGCCGAACAGGCCGGTGCTGACCGTGGCCCACTCCGGCGTGCCGGTCTGGTCGTCCAGGTAGACCTGCCCGACCTTGCCGAGCTTGTCGCCGCTGGCGTCGACCGCGTTGCTGCCGATGATGGTGGTGATGTCCTGCTGGGTGATCACGATGCCTCCAGGAGGGTCTGGGTGGACTGGGGGACGACCGTGGTGCCGTCGTCCACCGGACCCTCCTGTGCCCGCCCGTTTACGTCGTAAACAGGCGGGCCCCGACATTCGCCGGGGGCTCACCGAGCGGGCCACCGCGCAGGCCCGCGGGCTGCCGGGGATGGCCGTGCGCGGTGCAGCCGTGATGCCCGGTCAGGCCAGGTCGCTGACCTCGCCGTCGGAGTCCTTCGCCTCGTGCAGCACCCGCTCCAGGCGGTCGAGGAGGTTCTCCAGGGACTCCTCGAACTCCGCCGCGGACTTGTCCTGGCCCAGCAGCGGCTCGGTACGCGCGAGGTTCGGGTAGTCCGCCAGGTCGGTCCGCTCCTGCGCCTGTGGATCACCCTCGGGCTGGTCCAGCAGGCTCACCTGCGCCCCGATCTGGGTGACCTCCAGCAACAGGTGGCCGAGCAGGAAGCTGGAGTACGCGCGGTATGCGGCGACCGCGGCCTGGTCGGAGAAGCCCGCGTCGCAGAGCGTGCCGAGGAAGGACTCGACCAGGCGCAGGCTGCGCAGCGGCGGGCGCACCCAGGGGGCGGCCGGTGGCCGGCTGGCGATCAGCGGGAAGACGGCGGGGTGGGCCAGGGCGATCCGGCGCATCCCGTGGGCCAGCCGCACCAGGTAGTCCTGCCAGCCGGAGTGGTCGCCGATGTAGACGTCGTCGCCGTCCTCGTTGTCCCACAGCGTCTCGACCACCCGGTCGACGACGCCGTCGAGCAGGTCCTCGCGACCGGGCACGTAGCGGTACAGCGCCATCGCCTCGACGCCGAGGGAGGCCCCGAGCCGGCGCATGGTGAGCGCGGCCAGGCCGCTCTCGTCGATGAAGTCGATCGCCGCCTGCAGGATCCGCTCGCGGTCGAGCCCGGTGGGCCGGGTCAGCTCGCTGGCCGCCTGCTGGCCCTCCTGCACGGCCACCAGGTCCGGATCGCGTGGGTCGTCACTCGTCGTGTCCACCGTTCACCTCCTCGTGTCACGGTCACTGTCCTCGCCGTCGTCCGGTCGTGGGGTGGCCGTCCGGGAGACCTACCCCCTGTGAGGCAGACGTGCGTGGTCCCGGTGTGACGACGATCACTGCTAGCCAACGTGCTTGCTGCTGTTAGCGGCACCGGACGACGGGGCACGGAGGGCACGTCAGGTCACACCCCGACCCTGGAGTCCCCATGACCGACACCACCACGCTCATCGCCCAGCTGCGCGCCCTGCTCGTGCTCACCCAGACCGAGGAGCAGATCGCCCGGATCCGGGTGACCCAGGCCCGCACCGACGCCGTCCGCCGCGAACTGCAGCAGAACGCCGACCACGCGGCGGAGCGCACCACCGCGATCGCCGAGCAGCTGCGCCGGCTCGGCGGGATGACCGACGTCGTCACCCCGGCACTCGGCCGGCTCGGCGCACTCGTCAAGGCCACCCTCGAGCAGGCCGAGCCGATCGACGAGGCGCTCCTGCAGGACCTGCAGCTGGAGCACCAGCTGCTCGACCGCGCCACCTACCTCAAGGTGCTGGCCCAGGCCGCGGAGCAGCCGGCCGTGCACGAGCTGGCGGAGCGGCTGGTCACCGCGCACTCGGCCACCGTCGAGTGGCTCACCGTCGTCCTGGCCGAGCAGGCGCTGGGCGGGCCGGCCGCGTTGCGGGCCACCCCGTTCCAGCGGGTCGCCGGCGGGGCCAGCAAGCTGGCCAACCTCCCGGTCCGGTTCGCCGCCAACACGGTCAACCGGGCCGTCGACACCGCCCAGCACGCCGGTGGGCAGGCCGGCGGCGCGGTCAACGGCGTCGTCGGCGACGTGGTCGGGCGGGCCACCGCCCTCACCGGCGCCGTCCGGGAGACCCTGACCGTCGGCCGGGTCGCCTCGCTGCGCCGGGCCGAGCGCATCGCCGAGCGGGAGGGTGACACCGGCACCGCCGCGGCGGTCGCCGCGACCCGCCGGGAGCTCGGCGACCTCACCGCCGACGAGCTGCCGATCACGGGCTACGACTCGATGTCCACCGCGCAGATCGCCAAGGCGGTCCGCGAGCTGGACGACCCGCAGCAGGTCAACGCGATCGTCCGCTACGAGGAGGCGCACAAGGCCCGCTCCAGCGTGGTCAGCGCGACCCAGACCCGGCTCGCCGCGCTGGCCAAGGAGGCCGTCGGCATCCCGGAGTGACCGCGCCGGGCCGGCCTGCCGGTGGCCGGCCGGGCACGTCTCGCGCCCGGCCGGCCACCGTGGGCGAGGCCACTCGGCGGTACACGAGACGATCGTCACCATCGCGTTACAGCCGCGCGGGTTCGGGAAATGCTGTGTCTCATGACCACTGTGCCTGAGGTCGCCACCACCCCTGAGGTGCTGGAGAGCGAGTTCTCGCTCATGACCGCCGTGACCCGGCTGGACTTCCTGAGCCGGCGCGACAACGTCGCCATCGACGGCCCGAACGACCGCTCCGACGACGACGACGACTGGGCCAGCTTCAAGGCCGTCGGCACCTCCCTGGACACCGAGGAGGCCCTCGAGCTGCTGGCCCTGGGCGAGGTCGTCGCCCGCAAGGCGCACGAGCACCGTCAGCTCGGCATCCGCGCCGCCCTGCGGGGTGGCGCCGACTGGACGCAGATCGGCCGGGCCCTCGGCGTCCCGCCGCGCGCCGCCTGGGAGCGGCACGTCAGCTGGCTGGACGGCCAGGCGGCCGCCCGGCGCGCGGGCGACACCGACGCGCTGGACGCCGACGCGGTCGCCGCGGCCCGCCAGCTCGCCGGCCGCCGTCCGGCCTGACCCACCACTGCGCGTACCGAGAGGGCGCCCGGACCACCATTTGGTCCGGGCGCCCTCTCGTTCGTCGGCCGGTCAGCGGTGCAGGACGGCGAAGGTGGCCACCGCGTGCACCAGCGTGCGGCCCTCCTGCACCACCTCGGCCTCGCACACCGTCAGGTGCTCGCCCTGCTTGCTTATCCGGCCGGTGACCTCGAGGCTGCCGGGCCTGCCCGGGCGCAGGTAGGTCAGGGTCAGCTGGCTCGTGGCCGGGACGTCGGTCTCGCCGGTGCGGCTGCGCACCGCCCGGCCCATCGCGGTGTCCACCAGGGTGGCCAGGACGCCGCCGTGCACCGTCCCCGCCTCGTTCAGGTGCCGGTCGGTGGCGTCCAGCCGCAGGTGCGCCGTCCCGTCCTCCGCCGTCCCGCCGTGCACGCCGAGGGTGTCCACGAAGCTCGCGTCGCTCATCCACCGCCGCTACCCGCCCTGGTCGGGAGGACTCATCGTCATCCCGGCGCGAGCGGAATTGATTCCGCTGCGGAATCACACGAACGCGTACGGGCATTGGCCCTCATCAGGAGGAGTGTTTAGGGTCACGTCGGCACGGAGCGGTGCCCCAGGCGAGGAGGACTCATGTCGATGCGGACCACGGCTGCAGGCGTGCCCACCCCGGAGGTGGCCGAGCAGGGCGTCGACGTCGACGGGGCCCGCATGAGGGTGTTGACCGCGGGCACGGGACCGGCGCTGGTCTACCTGCACGGAGTCGGCGACCTCGGTGGCTGGTTGCCCTTCCTCGCGGATCTGGCCCGGTCCCACCACGTCGTCCGGCCGGACCACCCGGGCTTCAACGGGAGCGAGGACACCGGCGCCGGCTGCCCGGCCGAGCTGGCCCGGCAGCACGCCCGGCTCCTGGACCGGCTGGGGTTGGCCGAGGTGCTCGTGGTGGGCTGTTCCCTGGGCGGCTGGGTGGCCACCGAGCTGGCGCTGCAGCAGCCCGACCGGGTGCGCGGGCTGGTGCTCATCGACCCGGCGGGCATGCCGGCACCCGAACCGGCGCCGCGGGTGCTGGACCTCGAGCCGGCCGAGTCCGCCGAGCTGACCTTCCACGCTGCCGCCGTGCGGGCCGCGGCCGTCGAGCGGGGGCGGTCGATGGCGACACGAGACCCCGACGCCGCCGCCCGCGAACTGCGCAACCGCGCCGCCGCCCACCGGCTGGCGGGTGACCCCTACATGCACGACCCGACCCTGCCGGCCCGGGTCGCGGGGCTGGGGCAGCCGGTCCGGTTGCTGTGGGGTGAGTTCGACCGCATCGTGCCGGTCTCGCACGCCCGCGCCTGGACGGCTGCGCTGCCCCAGGCGGAGCTGTCGATCGTCCCCGGCACCGGCCACCTGCCGCACGTCGAGCAGCCCGCCGTGTGCGCCCAGCTCGCCCGGCTCGACTGAGCGGGCCGGGCATGGAGCTCAGGCACCTGCGCTACTTCGTCTCCGTCGCCGAGGAGCTGCACTTCCGCAAGGCCGCAGAGAAGCTGCACATCGTCCAGCCGGCGTTGAGCAAGCAGATCAGCGCGCTGGAGAAGGAGCTCGGCGTCCAGCTGCTCGAGCGCGACCGGCGACACGTCACGCTCACCGAGGCCGGCCGGGTGTTCCTGGAGGAGGCCCTCGAGGTGCTGGCCCAGGCCGACGGGGCGATGGCCCGGGCGCGCGCGGTCAGCCGGGGCGAGGTGGGCCGGCTCAACATCGGGTTCATCCAGCCGGCGCTGGCCGACCTGCTGCCCCGGTCGCTGCGGGTGTTCCGCCAGCACTACCCGGGTGTGCTGCTGACCCTCAGCGAGGCCACCAGCCGGATGGCGGTGGAGCGCATCTCCAGCCGGAACATGCACTTCGCCTTCACCCGGCTGCCGATCGACCCCCGCCCGGACCTGAGCACCGAGGTGCTCAGCGAGGAGTCCGTGCTGCTGGTGGTGCCGCGCGACCACCGGCTCGTGGAACAGGGCTCGGTGCGGCTGTCCGACCTGGCCGGGGAGGACGTCATCCTCATCGACCGCAAGGTGGAGCCCGAGCTGCACGACTACTACGTCGCGCTGTGCAACGACGCCGGTTTCAGCCCACGCGTCGCCCACGAGGTCAACAGCACGTGGGTGGCCATCGGGCTGGCGGCCGGGGGGCTGGGCGTGGCGTTCGCGCCTTCCTCGGCCCGGCTGGCCGCCCAGCACGGGGTCGCCTACCTCCCGATCGAGGGCGAGGCCCCGCGCTTGACCATGGGGGCGATGTGGCACGCGGGCCCGCGGCCCACGGTGCTGGACAACTTCCTGCGGCTGCGCCCGTGGGAGGTCCCGCCGGCTCCGCCGGTGCGGACCCGTGCGCCGTCGGCGGTGCCGCGTGGCGCCTGATCCGACCCCCGGTCGGCCGTCCGTGGCCGCTCCGGGAAATGGTCCTGCACGGTTTCGACATCGCCGTCCAGTCTGATCTCCCCGCGTTATCAATTGAGAACATCCGAGTTCTCCGCGGAATGTCCTGGCTGGCTACTGTGAACTGCGACACGCCCGCCGGGACGAACACCGGAAGAGGTCCCAGCCGACCTTTCCGTCCCGCACACACATCAATGACGATGGAAAGAGGTGCGACCGTGAGGAATGGTCGTCGTACGACGTCGGTCACGGCACTCTCCGTGGCCGCCCTGCTGGGTCTGACCGCCTGTGGCGGCGACTCCGATGACGGCGGCGGGTCCGCCGCCGCCGCCGAGGGCGGGGTCACCACGGTGACCGTCGGGTACAACCCGGCGTCCCAGTTCGCCCCGATGTTCGTCGGGATGGACCAGGGGATCTTCGAGGAGCACGGGGTCGAGCTCGAGCTGGTGCCGCAGACCGATGTCGCGGCGATCATCTCCGGCGTCGCCAGCGGGCAGTACGACTTCGGCTTCGCCACGGTCGTGCACGTCATCAACGCCCGGGCCAACAACATCCCGATCAAGGCGGTCGCCACCCCGGACGGCCAGCAGGCCACCGAGGAGGCCGACGACATGGGCAACGCGCTGGTCGCCGGCCCCGACTCGGGCATCACCGACGCCGGGGACCTGGAGGGCAAGACCCTCGGGGTCATCGGTCTCGCCTCGTTGAACACCCTGGCCGCGCAGGAGCTCGCCGACCAGGCCGGCGTCGACCCGACGAGCATGCAGCTGGTGCAGATGCCGTTCGGTCAGATGCCGGCGGCGCTGGCCGCCGGCGACATCGACGCGGCCGTGGTGCAGAGCCCGTTCATCGCCGAGGCGGTGGCCAGCGGTTCGACGGTGATCGCCAAGCCCAACGTGGAGCTGTTCGCCGACTCCGCGGTGGGCCTGTTCACCACCAGCGAGCAGAAGATCGCCGAGGACGAGGAGGTCGTCCGCGGGTTCGCCGAGGCCATGGTCGAGTCGCAGCGGTACGCCGCCGAGCACGTCGACGAGGCCCGGCAGACGCTGGTCGAGCACCTCGGCCTGACGCCCGAGGCGGCCGCGGCGGCGACCTGGTGCACCACGTGCACGCCGGAGCTGGACACCGACGGCTTCACCACGGCGCAGGAGCTGATGGAGAAGTACGCCGGCCTGGAGGACGCCCCCGACGTCGACGAGTACGTCTGGGAACCGGCGCTGGACCTGTGATCCCGGGCTCCGGTGCGGGCCGGCCCGGCCGGCCCG
>NZ_JBJJTJ010000046.1:0-15074 GCF_054177765.1 Modestobacter lacusdianchii
CCGGCCCGACGACGTCGGGCCGGCCCTCTCGCGTGTGCTCACCCCAGGTCGCTGACCACCCGGTCGCGACCACCGCTCTTTGCGCCGTACAGGTGCTCGTCGGCCCGGCTGAGCAGCTGCGCCGGCGTCGCCCGGCCCACCGCGCCGGTCACCCCGATGCTGACCGTGACCGCCAGGCCGTCGGCGAGCTCGGCCCACGGGTGGGCCGCCACCGCCTGCCGCAGGCCCTCCCGCCGCCGGACGGCGCCGGCCAGGTCCCCGCCGGCCAGGTCCCCGCCGGCCAGCACCAGCAGGAACTCCTCACCGCCCATCCGCGCGGCGAACGTGCCCGGATGGGCCACCCCCGCGGCCGACGCGGTCGACTCCAGCAGCGCGGCCACCGCCCGCAGCACCTGGTCACCGACGTCGTGGGACCACCGGTCGTTGACCTGCTTGAAGTGGTCCAGGTCCAGCAACGCCACCGCGACGCACTCGCCGTCCGCGGCCGCGCGGTCCAGCAGCCGGGGCAACTCGTCGTCGACGTGGCGCCGGTTGTAGAGGCCGGTGAGCGGGTCACGCAGCGAGAGCTCCCGGTATCGCCGGCTCTGCCGCCGCGCCTCGGTCGTCTCGTGCATGGCCTGCAGTGCCCGCGCACGGGCGTCCCGCTGGGCCGACTGCAGGTCCAGGGCCTCCTGGCAGTACGTCTTGTGCTCGGCGAAGGCCGCCCGGAAGTCCCCCGCGGCGGCGTGCAGCTCGGCCTGCTCCCGTCGGGCACGCACCCGGATCGAGGTCAGGCCGTGCCGGTCGCAGCGCCGCACGCACTCCTCCAGCGTCCGCCGGGCCGCCGCCACGCTGCCCCGTCGGCGCTGCACCTCGGCCAGGGTGAGCAGGAAGTCGGCACCGGCGTCCCCGTCCGGCGAGGCGTCCAGCGCCTCCCGGGCCGCGCCCGGTGCCAGCGCGGCCTCCGCCTCGGCCAGCCGGCCGAGCCCGATCAGGGCGCGGGCGATCGTGTCCAGGCGACCGACGTGCAGCGGGACGCCGTGGGCGGCAGCGAGCGCCTGCAGCCGGGTGCTGAGCGTCAGCGCGGTGTCGTAGCGGCCGGCCACCGTCTCGACGTAGGCGTGGTTGTTCAGCACCAGCAGCTGGCGGTCGACGTCCCCGAGCTCCTCGGCCAGCAGCAGCACCTCGGCGTACCGCTCCGCGGCACCCCGGTCACCCTGCAGGCCGAGGCAGTCGGCCAGCCGCGCCAGGTGGTCGATCCGTTGCGCCGAGGGGCCGTCGGCGTCCAGCAGGTCGACGGCCAGGACGGCGTGCTCCAGCGCCTGCGAGAGGTCGCCGAGCTCCTGCAGGACGGCGGCCAGCAGGAAGTGGCTGCGGGACAGCAGGTGGCGCGCGCCGTGCTCGGTGGCCCAGCGCTGCACCTCCTGGGCGGTCCGGCCGGCGCCGGCGACGTCGCCACGGCGGCGCGCCAGGTCGGCCTGGACCAGCCGGGCGCGCAGCTCCAGCGTGGCGTCGCCGAGCCTGCGGGCGTCCTCGGCCGCCCGTTCGGCCCGTGCCGCGGTGTCGGGGCGGTCGAACCGGGACAGCGTCTCGAGCTGGTCCAGCACACCGGCCAGGTCAGCAGCGCCGGCCGGGTCCGGAGACACCTCCGGCCGGCTCGGTCTCCCCACCTCCACGTCCCGCACACCGACGCATCGACGACCCGGGAACGATCTTGAGCGGCTCCCCGGCGACCTGCCCCGGAAGGGTGGGTGCCCAGAACGGGTCCGCCCCCGTCACCGGGAGGTGACGGGGGCGGACGCGCCTGCTCAGCGCCTCACCGCCGGCGGGCGGCGAGGCCCTGGGTCAGTGGCTGTGACCGTGCCCGTGGGAGTGGCCGTGGGTGTGGTGCCCACCGTCGGCGTGCTCCTCCTCGGCCGGCTTGTCCACGATCGCCGAGTCGGTGGTGAGGACCATCGTGGCGATCGACGCGGCGTGGGTCAGGGCCGCCTTGGTCACCTTGACCGGGTCGATGACGCCCTGGGCGGCCAGGTCGCCGAACTCACCGGTGGCGGCGTTGAAGCCCTGGCCGACGCCGAGCTCCCGGACCCGGCCGACGACGACCGGGCCCTCGAAGCCGGCGTTGGAGGCGATCAGCGCCAGCGGGGAGTCGATCGCCTTGCGCACCGACCGGGCGCCGACGAGCTCGTCACCGGTGAGGTCCAGCTCGTCGATCGCGGAGGCCGCGTGCACCAGCGCCGAGCCACCGCCGGGGACGACGCCCTCCTCCACCGCGGCACGGGTGGCGTTGATGGCGTCCTCGATGCGGAACTTGCGCTCCTTCATCTCGACCTCGGTCGCCGCGCCGACCCGGATGACGGCGATGCCGCCGGCCAGCTTGGCCAGCCGCTCCTGCAGCTTCTCCCGGTCCCAGTCGGAGTCGGTGGCCTCGATCTCGTTGCGGATCTGGGCGACCCGCTCCTCGATGCCGCCCGTGGTGCCGCCCCCGTCGACGACGGTGGTGTCGTCCTTGGTGACGGTGACCCGGCGGGCGGTGCCGAGCACCTCGAGGCCCACCTTGTCCAGGGACAGACCGACGTCCTCGCTGACCACCTGACCGCCGGTGACGACGGCGAGGTCGGCCATGAACGCCTTGCGACGGTCACCGAAGTACGGCGACTTCACCGCGACGACCTTGACGGTCTTGCGGATGGAGTTGACGACCAGGGTCGACAGCGCCTCGCCCTCGACGTCCTCGGCCACGATCAGCAGCGGACGGCTGCCGGTGGACAGCACCTTCTCCAGCAGCGGCAGCAGGTCGGCCAGCGCGCTGATCTTGCCCTGCACCAGCAGCACGAGGGCGTCCTCGAGGACGGCCTCCATCGACTCCTGGTCGGTGACGAAGTACGGCGACAGGTAGCCCTTGTCGAACTGGACGCCCTCGGTGACGTCCAGCTCGGTGGACATGCCGTTGGCCTCTTCGACGGTGATGACGCCGTCCTTGCCGACCCGCTCCATCGCCTCGCCGATCAGCTCGCCGACCTCGGCGTCCTGGGCGGAGATGGTGGCGACCCCGGCGATGGCCTTCCGGTCGTCGACCGGGATGGCCACGGCGTCCAGCGCGGCGGAGACCGCGTCGACGGCGGCACGCATGCCGGCGCCCAGCGCCATCGGGTTGGCCCCGGCGGCGACGTTGCGCAGGCCCTCGTGCACGAGCGCCTGGGCCAGCACGGTCGCGGTGGTGGTGCCGTCACCGGCGACGTCGTTGGTCTTGGTGGCCACGTTCTTGGCCAGCTGCGCGCCGAGGTTCTCGTAGGGGTCCTCGAGCTCGATCTCGCGGGCGATGGTCACGCCGTCGTTGGTGATCGTCGGCGGACCGAAGTTCTTGTTGATGACCACGTTGCGGCCGCGGGGGCCGAGGGTGACCTTGACGGCGTCGGCGAGCTTGTCGACGCCGCGCTCGAGGGCGCGGCGGGCGTCCTCGTCGAACAGGATGATCTTGGCCATGCCAGACCTCTCTGGAGGTGGTGCGGAGGGAGAACGGGGGCAGACGACGACCGCCCCGGGACCCGGTGGTTCGGGTCGCCGGGGCGGTGTCGTGCTGGTCTAGCGGAGAGCTGAGGTCACTTCTCCACGACGGCGAGCAGGTCGCGCGCGGAGAGCACGAGGTAGTCCTCGCCGCCGTAGCGCACCTCGGTGCCGCCGTACTTCGAGTAGATGACCACGTCGCCGACGTTCACGTCGAGCGGGACCCGGTTGCCGTTGTCGTCGACGCGGCCGGGGCCGACGGCGATGACGGTGCCCTCCTGGGGCTTCTCCTTGGCGGTGTCCGGGATGACCAGACCGGAGGCAGTGGTGGTCTCGGCCTCGTTGGCCTGGACCACGACACGGTCCTCGAGCGGCTTGATGTTGACCTTGGTAGCGGTCGTCACGTCGTGACGCCCCCTTCGGTGTCGGACGGGTGTTCGGGAGTGGTGCAGATGCTGTGGCACGGGGGCTGCGCCTGCCGTCGCGGGGGTCAGGCCCAACCCGTGTCGATTGGCACTCTACCCATGCGAGTGCCAGCCACTCAACCGGGTCGCCTGCCCGGGTGACGGGCCGATGGACGAGGCTGTCGCGGTGTCCACCACCGACCCTGCGGACCAGGCCGCCGAGACGGTCGCGCAGCTCCGGGACATGACGACCCCCGCCGGCGCGGCCGCGCTCAGGCGGGCCGCCGACCTGCTGGCCGAGCGCACCGACGCGGTCACCGCGCTCTCCCGGCTGCGCGCCGAGGTGGGCGTCGCGCTGGCCGGCCCGGCGTGGGGCTTCGCCCGGCAGCGCGACCGGGCGCGGGCGGTCTTCGGCGCCGACGCCGACCGTCTGCTCTTCACCGCCGACGCCCTGGAACAGGCCGGCCGGCCGCGGCTGGCCGACCGCCGGGCCGCCCGGCTGCTGTCCGCTGGCGCGGACTCGGTCGTCGACCTGGGCTGCGCCGCCGGCACCGACACCATCGCGCTCGCCCGGTCCGGCGCCCGGGTGGTCGCGGTCGACCTCGACCCGGTGGCCCGGGAGCTGACCGCGCTCAACACCGCGGCACTCGGGCTGGCCGACCGGGTCGAGGTCGTCGCCGGGGACGCCGTCCAGCTGGTGGCCGCAGCCACGGACGGGCGGGTGGCCGGCTGCGCCGCCGCCGTCCTCGACCCGGCTCGGCGGGCCGGCGGCCGGCGGCAGCTGGACCCCGACCGGTGGTCACCGCCCTGGTCGACGGTGCAGGCGCTGCTGGACGCCGTCCCGACCTGCGCGGTGAAGGTCGCCCCCGGGCTGGACCACGACCGCGTGCCCGCCGGGGTCGAGGCGGAGTGGGTGTCGGTCGGCGGCTCGATCGTCGAGGCGCTGCTGTGGGGCCGGGAGCCCTCGCGCACCTGGCGCCGGGCCACGGTGGTCGACCGGGCCGGCGCGGTGCACGAGCTCACCGCCGACACCGACCCCGGTGTCGCGGACGCCGGCCCGGTGCGCGGCTGGCTGCACGAACCCGACCCGGCGGTCATCCGCTCCGGCCTGGTCGCCCTGACCGCCGCCGAGCTCGACGCGACCCTGGTCGACCCGACGATCGCCTACCTGACCTCCGACGCCGCGGCCGACTCCCCCTGGGTCTCCTCCTACCGGGTGGCCGACGTCCTGCCGTTCAACCTCAAGAAGCTCAGGGCGCTGCTGCGCGCCCGCGGTGTCGGGCGGGTGACGGTCAAGAAGCGCGGGTCGGCCATCGAGCCCGAGACGCTCGCCCGCCAGCTGCGCGGCCCCGGCGAGGGCAGCGCGGTCGTCGTCGTCACCCGCGTCGCCGGCGCCCCCACCGCGATCGTCTGCGACCACCCCTGACCCGTGGCCGCGCCCAGGGGCTCGCCCCGAGCCTGCGAGGGGTGCGGGGGGCGAGGTCCTCCCTCAGCGGCTGACGACCTCGATGGGCAGCGAGCTGTCGGCGCCCAGGTCGATCTGCGAGGCGGTGACGCCGGCCTCGACGAGCCGGGAGCCGAGCGCGGCGACCATCGCACCGTTGTCGGTGCACAGCCGACGGCTGGGCACCCGCAGCACGATGCCGGCCGCGTCGCAGCGCTCCTGCGCCAGCGCCCGCAACCGGCTGTTGGCCGCGACCCCGCCGCCGATCACCAGGTGGTCGACCCCGTGGTCCCGGCAGGCGCGCACGGCCTTGGCGGTGAGCACGTCGACCACCGCCTCCTGGAACGAGGCGGAGACGTCGGCCACCGGCACCGGCTCACCGGCCCGCTCCCGGGCCTCGACCCAGCGGGCCACCGCCGTCTTCAGCCCGGAGAAGGAGAAGTCGTAGGGCGCGTCCCGCTGGCCGGTGAGCCCGCGCGGGAAGGCGATCGCCCGCGGGTCGCCCTCGGCGGCGGCCCGGTCGATCGGCGGGCCACCGGGGAAGGGCAGGCCGAGCACCCGGGCGACCTTGTCGAAGGCCTCCCCCGCGGCGTCGTCGATGGTGCGGCCCAGCTCCTGCACGTCCTGGGCGAGGTCGGGCACCAGCAGCAGCGAGCTGTGCCCACCGGAGACCAGCATCGCGATCGAGGGCTCGGCCAGCCGCCCGTGCTCCAGTTCGTCGACGGCCACGTGCGCGGCCAGGTGGTTCACCCCGTACAGCGGGACGTCGAGGGCGAGCGCGTAGGCCTTGGCCGCGGCCACGCCGACCAGCAGCGCCCCGGTCAGCCCCGGGCCGGCGGTCACCGCGACCGCGTCGACGTCGTCGACGGTCACCCCGGCGTCGGCCAGCGCCCGGTGCACCGTCGGCACCATCGCCTCCAGGTGCGCCCGACTGGCGATCTCCGGGACGACGCCGCCGAACCGCTCGTGCTCCGCCATGGACGTGGCGAGCGCGTCCGACAGCAGCGTCTGACCGCGCACCAGCCCGATGCCGGTCTCGTCGCACGAGGTCTCGAACCCCAGCACCAGCGGCTGGCTCATGACCGCACCTCCCGTTGCATGACGACCGCGTCGGCCCCGCTCAGCGGGTAGTAGTGCGGCCGCCGGCCGATCTCGGCGAAACCGCGGCGGCGGTAGAAGGCCTGGGTGTCCGCGTCGTCGGCCCGCACCTCCAGCAGCACCGGGGTCGGCCGCCGGTCGGCCTCGGCCAGCAGGGTGTCCAGCAGCAGGCCGCCGATCCCCTCGTGCTGATGGGCGCCGGTGACGCCGATGGTCGCGATGTGCGCCTCGTCGGCGTAGGCGATCAGCCCGGCGTACCCGACGACCGACTCGTCGTCGGCCACCGCGACCAGGTAGTGCCGGGTGTCGGGGCGGGCGAGCTCGTCGCGGTACATCCACTCGGTCCAGGTGTCCGGGGCGAACAGCTCTTCCTCCAGCTCCATCACCCGGGGCAGGTCGGCGACGGTCATGTCCCGCAGCCGGACGCTCACTGGGACACCGTCTTGCGGCTCACCGACGGGACGGCGTCGGGACGGCGGAGGTACAGCGGCTCCAGCGGTGCCGGCGGACGCCCGAACGACGGCGCGGCGGCGCGTACCAGGCCCGCCGTCGTCACCTCGGCGGCGACGACCGCACGGCCCAGCCGCTCGGCGAACCGGACGTCCCCGACGACCGGGTCGGTGACCGGGGCGTCCTCCGGCCGGTCCACGCCGGGGCCGGACAGCCGCGCGCCGGCCGCGTCGTAGGTGGCCCAGTGGACCTCCTTGCGGCGGGCGTCGGTGACCACCGAGCGGGCGCCGTCGCCGACCGCGTCCAGCGAGCACACCCCGTGCACCGGCAGCCCACGAGCGTCACCGAGCGCCGCCGCGGTGACCACCCCGACCCGCAGGCCGGTGAACGGCCCGGGCCCCAGGCCCACGACGAGGGAGTCCAGCTCGCGCAGCGCCAGCCCGCTCTCGGTGAGCACCTCGCGCACCGCGGGGGTCAGCAGCTCGGCGTGCCGGTTGCCCGACGCCACGGCCCGCTCGGCGAGCACGTCGGCGCCGCCGTCGGCCGACCAGCGTGCGAGACCCACGACGAGGGTCGGGGTGGCGGTGTCGAGCGCGAGGACGAGCACGGGAGCCCAGGGTAGTTGCCCGGGGCAGGCGGCCCCCGCGGCAGCCGACTCAGGAGACGTCGACCGCGTCCACCTCGGCGAAGAACGTCGCCCGGGTCAGCGTGACGGTGTTCCAGCCCCGGGACAGCCGCACCTCGTGCTCGACCGTCGTCCAGTTGCCCCAGGTGGTGTGGGCGTAGGTGACCACCCCGGCGTCCCGGCCGTCCACGGTGACGGTGTGGGTCGCCTCGACCGGCCAGCCACCGCGCTCGGACCCGTTGGCGAACCGGATGCCCAGCGTCGCCCGCCCGGCCCGCTCGGCGTGCACGCGCACCGCGACGGAGCTGTCGGCGAAGTCGAGCCCGCCCACCACGGCGCCGGCAGAGGCGGTGGGGTCGGCGCGGACGGTCGCGTTCGTGACCACGCCGTCCTCCGCCTCGTACCGGGTCGCGTCCGCGGGGTCCGTGGTCGGGGCCACCGGCGGCGTCGTCGGCCGGCCGGGGTGCACGTCCACCGCATCGAGCTCGGCGAAGGCGGTCCCCCGGGTCAGCGTCACCGTGTTCACGCCCGGGCGCAGCCGCACCTCGTGCTCGACCAGCTGCCAGTTGCCCCAGGTGGTGTGGGCGAAGGTGACCACCCCGGCATCCCGGCCGTTCACGCTCACCCGGTCGGTGGCGAGCACCGGCCCCGTCGCGTCCGTGGAGCCGTTGGCGTAGCGGATCGCCAGGGTCGCCCGCCCCGGCCGGTCCGCGGTCACCTGCAGGGTCACGGAGCTGTCCGGGAAGTCCATCCCGCCGACCTTCGCCCCACCCGAGGCGGTCGGGTCGGCCACGACGGTGGCGCGGGTGACCACGCCGTCCTCGGCCTGGTACCGGTCGCCGGCGGCCGCCACCGACGGGACGCCGTCGGGCGACCACTCCAGCTCGCTGAGGTACACCGCCCGGTAGCTGTAGGTCGGGTCCCAGCCGTGGAAGAGGATCGCCGTCCCGCCCCGCGGGTCGGTGACGACGTCCTGCCCGCCGGGGCCGCGCACGTCGCCGCGGAACCGGTCGGTGGTCATCAGCTCGGTGGTCGCCTTGGTGTACGGGCCGGTCAGGCTCGTGGCGGTGGCGTAGGCGGTGCGGTATCCCCCGCCGCCGAAGTCGTTGGCCGAGTAGAAGAGCGTGTAGGTGTCGCCGCGCTTCACCAGCGTGGGCGCCTCGACGACGTTGCCCTCGAACGGCCGGTCCCGGCGGATCAGCTCCTGGGGCGGCCCGGTGAGCGTGGTGCCGTCGGCCGACAGCGGCTGCAGGTGGATGATCGCCGTCAGGCCCGGGCAGCAGTTGCCGTCGGCCTTCCACAGCAGGTACAGCCGGCCGCCCTCGCTGTACGTCGCGGCGTCGATGGCGCCGCCGAGGTCGGTCGTGCCCCGAGCGCCGTCCGGGCAGACCAGCGGCTGGTCGCCGACCGGGGTGAACGGGCCGTCCGGGGAGGCCGCGACGGCGACCCCGATGCACTGGCGCGGGGCCAGCTCGTCGCGGGCCGTGTAGTACAGCGCGTACCCACCACCGGGGACGGCGGAGACCTCGGGCGCCCAGATGCACCGGTCGGTGGCCCCGCCGGGGGCGAAGCTGCACTCGCCGACCCAGTCGCCGAGCACCGGCAGCACGTCGGCCTGCGCCCGCCAGTGCACCAGGTCCCGCGACGTCCGGTGCTGCACGTTCTGGCCGTCGGAGTTGGTCGCGTAGGCGTGGTAGACCCCGTCGACCAGCAGGACGTCGGGGTCGGGGAAGTTGGCGTCGATGACCGGCTCGATGGTCGGCGCCCCGGGGCGGGCGTGCGACGGCGCGGCCTGGGCGGTCGCGGCCGGCACGAGCAGACCGAACGCGAGCAGCAGCCCGCCGAGCCAGGCGGTGGTCCGCGTCCTCGTCGATGCCACGGTCTCCTCCTCGGGCCCGGACCGGGTGACCCCAGGAGCGTGACCCCCGTCACTCCCGACGTCAACCGTGCCGGTGGCGGCCCGGGGGGGGTTCAGCCGCCGGCGAGCCGCTGCTCCCAGCCGGGGCCGACCGGCACCAGCCGGGCGGTGCGGACGTCGTCGTCCCGGCGGTCGAGCTCGACGACGAGGTGCTCGTCGGCCAGCTGCTCGACCAGCCCGTGCCCCCACTCGACGACGGTGACCGCCTCCTCGGTGGTGGCGTCCAGGTCCAGGTCGTCGACGTCGGCCATGCCGGTGAGCCGGTAGGCGTCCACGTGCACCAGCGGCACCCGACCGCCGCGGTGCACCCGCGCCAGCACGAACGTCGGCGAGGTGACCGGGCCGGGCACCCCCAGGCCGGCACCGATGCCCTGGGTCAGCGCGGTCTTCCCGGCACCCAGCGGGCCGGCCAGCACGACCAGGTCCCCGGCCCGGAGCAGCCCGGCCAGCTCGCGGCCGAACGCCTGGGTGTCGGCGACGGTGGGCAGCTCGTGCTCGCGCCTCACAGCGTGCCCGCCACGGCGCGCAGGTCGGCGGCCAGGGCGGCCCGCGGGGCCCCGTTCGGACCGAACCGGATCGCCGCCGAGGGGTGGTAGGTGACCCACACCGCGCGCCCGTCGACCTGGTGCGCCCGGCCGCGCACCTGGCCGAGCACCGTCTTCGGGCCGAGGAACCACTTCGCCGAGGACAGCCCGAGCGCGACCACGGTGCCCGCGTCGAGCAGCTCCAGCTGGCGGCGCAGCCAGCCGCTGCAGCGGGCCACCTCGGGGGCCTTCGGCGTCCGGTTGCCCGGCGGCCGGCACTTCACGATGTTCAGCACCGCGACCTCCTCGCGGGCCAGTCCCGCCTCGGCCAGCAGCAGGTCCAGCAGGGCGCCGCTCTTGCCGACGAAGGGCCGGCCGGTCTCGTCCTCGGTGGCCCCCGGGGCCTCCCCCACGATCACCAGCCGTGGCCGGCCGGCCGCGGGCCGGTCACCGACCACCACGTGCCGGCGGGTGGCGGCCAGCTCCGGGCAGGCCACGCAGCCGCGGGCGACGTCGGCCAGGGCGGCCCAGTCCGGGGCCGCCGCGGCGGTGCGGGCCACCTCCTCGGCGGCCGCGTCCAGGCGGGGCGGTCGGAGTGCGGCCACGCCGTCACCCTACGGCGCGCCGCCGCGGACGCTCAGCCGGTGGTGCGCTGCTCGGCGGCGACCCGGCGCAGCAGGTCCGCCAGCGCCGCCGTCACCTGCGCCGGGTGCTCCAGCAGCACCAGGTGCCCGGCGTCGGGGACCTCGACGTAGTCGACGACGCCCTCCCCCGACTCCTGGAACCGCGCCACGATGCGCTCGCTGTGCTCCTTCGGGATCAGCTTGTCCGCGTCCCCGGTGAGCACCAGGGTGGGCACCCGGCGCAGCGGCTCGACCGCCCCGCCGACGTCCAGGCCGGCGATCGCCGGGTAGAACTCGGCGACCACGTCGACCGGCGTCCCGGCGATCATCGCGTCGACGTACCGGCCCAGCGCCGGGTCGACGTCGGTCGAGGAGAACGACAGCGACCAGGTCGCGGCCGAGACGACGTCCTTGGCCAGCCGCCGGGTCCGCTCGGCGATCCCGGGACGGCGGCGCATCGTCCACACCGCGACCGGCAGGACGGCGGCGCGCACCCGGGTGAGCAGCGAGGGCAGCCCGAAGTCCAGGTCGGCGAGGTTGCCGCTGGAGGTCGAGACGAGGGCCACCCCGGCGATCCGGGTGCCGAACAGCTCCGGCCGCTGCCGGGCGAGGGAGAGCACTGTCATGCCGCCCATCGAGTGCCCGACCAGCACCACCGGGCCGCGCGGCGCCCGGGCGGTGAGCACCGCCGCCAGGTCCGCGCCCAGCTGGTCGATCGTGGAGCGGTCCGCGGCGCCCCGGCCGGACGAGCCGTGCCCCCGCTGGTCGTAGAAGACCAGGCGTGCGGCGGGCCGGTGGCCGTTGGCGGTGGCCAGCCGGGCGCCGAGGTCGCGACGCTGGAAGGTCCAGGAGCGCATCGACAGCGCATAGCCGTGCACGAAGACGACGGTCAGCGGTGCGTCGGTGGGCCCGACCTCCTCCACCGACAGCGGCACCCCGTCGTCGGTCCGCACCACCAGGGTGCGGTCGGCGGGGCGGCTGCCGGCACCCAGCGGGTCCTCCTCGCGCAGCTCCGCGGTCGGCACGTCGGTGACCGGCCGACCGTCCGCCCCGGCCTGACCGGCCAGCTGACCGGCCCGCACCCGGGACGTCGCCGACCGGGTGACCGCCACGCCGACGGCGGTCCCGGCCGCGGCCAGACCGACCGCGGCGCCGACCAGGCCGGCCGTGCGCCCCAGGTGGTGGCTGCCGTGCGGGTGCGCCCCGCGGGTCACCGGAGCACCCCGGCGGTGCCGACGTGGCGGCGCCGGAAACGGCCGCCCACCCGGGTGACCAGCTCGTAGTGGATGGTGTCGACCGCGTCGGCCCACTGCTGGGCGGTCGGTTCGCCGTGCGCGCCGGGCCCCCACAGCACCACCGTGTCGCCGGGGGCCACCGCGTCGTCACCGACGTCGAGCACGAACTGGTCCATGCACACCCGCCCGGCGATGGTGCGCTGCGCACCGGCCGCCAGCACCGGCGCGCGGTTGCCCGCCGCCCGCGGCACGCCGTCGGCGTACCCGACCGGCACCAGCGCCAGCGTCGTCTCCCGCGCGGTGGCGTAGGTGTGCCCGTAGGAGACCCCGACGTCGGCCGGCACCCGCTTGGTCAGCGCGACCCGGGCCCGGACCGTCATCGCCGGCCGCAGCCCGTACTGCGCGGGGTCACCGCCCAGCGGGTCCAGGCCGTAGACCGCGACACCCGGCCGGACCATGTCGTACCAGGTGTCCGGCAGCGCGATCGTCGCCGCCGAGTTGGCCAGGTGCCGGCGGGCCTCGGTGAGCCCGGCCGCCCGGGCGAGGGCGACCGCCTCCTCGAACACCCGCACCTGGCGGCCGATCGTGGGGTGGGTCGGGGCGTCGGCGTAGGCCAGGTGGCTCCACAGCCCGGTGACGGTCAGCTCACCGTCGGCCTGGGCGCGGGCCGCAGCGGCCACCAGGCCGGGCCAGGCGTCGGGGGTGGCACCCTCCCGGGACAGCCCGGTGTCGGCGAACAGCTGCACCCGGGCGGGCGTGCCGGTCGCGCGGACGGCGCCGACCACCTCGGCCAGCGCCCACTCCGCGTTGACCGACACCTCGACGTCGGCGGCGAGCGCGGCGGCGTAGTCCTCCCCCGGCGCGTGCTGCCAGGACAGCAGCGGTGCGGTGACCCCGGCCGCGCGCAGCGCCAGCGCCTCCTCGAGCACCGTCACCCCGAGGGCGTCCGCCCCGCCGGCGAGCGCGGCCCGGGCGGCGGGCACCAGGCCGTGGCCGTACCCGTCGGCCTTGACCACCGCCATCAGCGGCCGGCCCACCCGCTCCCGCAGGGCCGTGGTGTTCGCGGCGATCGCGTCCAGGTCGACCACGACCTCGGCCCGGCCATCGAGCGCCTGCTGCAGCTGCGTCACGCCGTCCACTCTCCCAGGCGGGGCGGGTCAGGCCGCGCTGCCGCGCAACCGGGCCACCGTCTCGGGCAGCCGGCGCACCAGGTCCCCGGCGATCAGCGGGCCCCGCTCGGCCGCCAGCTCACCGGCCCGCCCGTGCAGATGGGCGGCCACCGCAGCCGCCTCTGCCGCCGGGACGCCGGTGGCCAGCACCGCGCCGAGGACGCCCGCCAGCACGTCACCGGTGCCGGCGGTGGCCAGCCAGGGGGTGCCGGTGCCGTTGACGAACGTGCTCCCCGCCGCGTCGGCGACCACGGTGGCCTCGCCCTTGAGCAGCACGGTGCACCCCAGGTCGGCAGCGCCGCGGCGGGCGGCGGCGACCCGGTCGGTGCCGACGTCGCCGAAGAGGCGGGCGAACTCCCGGTCGTGCGGGGTCAGCACGGTGGGCGCCGACCGGCCCCCGACCAGCTCCCGGTGCCGGGACAACAGGGTCAGCGCGTCGGCGTCGAGCACCACCGGCAGGTCGGTGGTCAGCACCTCGCGCAGCACGCTCAGCGCGTCGTCGTCGGTGCCCATCCCCGGCCCGACCACCCAGGCCTGCACCCGGCCGGCGTCCCCCGGGCGGCCCGCGGTGACGATCGCCTCCGGCCACGCGGCCCGCACGCCGTCCGCCGCCGTACCGGCGTAGCGGACCAGGCCCGGGCGGGTGCGCAGCGCAGCCCCGGTGCAGAGCACCCCGGCACCGGGGTAGGTGGCCGAGCCGGCGAGGACGCCGACCACGCCTCGGGAGTACTTGTCGTCGTCGGCGTCCGGTGCCTCCAGGTGGCCGGCGACGTCGGCGTCGGTCAGCTGCACCGCGTCGGGCGCGGGCAGCTCGTCGGCCAGGCCGATGTCGACCAGGTGCACCGTGCCCGCCCGGCCCCGGCCGGCGCCGACGACCAGCCCGGTCGTGACCGCGCCGAAGGTCACCGTGTGCTGCGCGGGGAACACCTCGCCGGGCACCTCGCCGGTGTCGGCGTCGACCCCGCTCGGGACGTCGACGGCCACCAGAAGCCCCGGTCCCGCGGTGGCGCGCCGCACCAGCTCCGCCGCCGCGGGGCGCAGCGGGCCGGAGCCACCGATGCCGACGATCCCGTCGAGCACCAGGTCGGCCCGCTCCAGGCCGGCCGCGTCGGCGTCGACCACCCGCCCACCGGCCCGGCGCAGCGCCGTCAGGCCCGCGGCGTGTGCCCGCCCGGGGTCCAGCAGCACGGCGTGGACCTGCGCGCCGCGGGCGGCCAGCCGGGCCCCGGCCAGCAGCGCGTCCCCGCCGTTGTCGCCGGAGCCGACCAGCAGCACCACCCGGACACCGTGCGCCCGGCCCAGCAGGCCCAGGCAGACGGTGGCCAGGCCGGTCGCCGCCCGCTGCATCAGCGCGTCCGGGCGCAGCCAGGACAGCACCCGTTGCTCCGCGCCGCGCACCTGGTCGGCGGTGAACAACCCGATCACGGGGCGACTCCCTCGGCGATGACCACGGCTGAGGCGATGCCCCCGTCGTGGCTCAGCGACACGTGCCAGGAGGTCACGCCCAGCTCGGCCGCGCGCCGGGCCACCGTGCCGCGCACCTCCAGGTGTGGCCGGCCGCGCTCGCCCACCACCACCTCCGCGTCGTGCCAGTGCAGGTCACCGGGAGCACCGAGCGCCTTGGCCAGCGCCTCCTTCGCCGCGAACCGGGCGGCCAGCGACTCCCCGGTGCGCGCCGCCCCCGAGGGCGTGCGCTGCTCCTCCGCGGTGAACAGCCGGTCCCGCAGCCCGGGCGTGCGGTGCAGGGAGGCGGCGAACCGCTCCACCGGGCAGACGTCGATCCCCACGCCGATGATCACCGGGCCAGTCTGCCCCGCGCTCCGTACCGCCGTCCGTGGTCCTCCTCGGCCCGGCTGCGGGGACCGGCGGCGCGCGGAGCCGGTCGTGGGGCGGCCGGGCCGTGCCGCCGCCCGTCTCCCTGCACCTACGACTGTCCCCCCGCACCAACGCTGGTGCAGGGGGACAGCGGTCGATCAGGTGAGGTGAATTCACGGGGTGGACGCAACACCGTCGTCGTGGGCCGTCGACAGTAGCTTGGCCATGGCTTCGGCTGGGGTGTCCCAGCCGAGGGTTTTGCGTGGGCGGCCGTTGAGTTCAT
>NZ_JBJJTJ010000047.1:0-15054 GCF_054177765.1 Modestobacter lacusdianchii
GCCGAGCCGAGGGCAAGACCGACCGCGAGATCAAACGCTGCCTCAAGCGCTACATCGCCCGCGAGCTCTACCGACGCCTCGAATCACCACCGATCGCGACTTGACGCGTCATAGGAGCGTCCTGATCGAACGCTGTCCTACCGCATCAGCGTTGGTGCGGTAGGACAGCCGTTGGTGCAGGAGGAGGGCTGTTCGGGCTCGGGCGGACCTCCGGACGGGGACGAGGCGGCCCACGGTAAGTTGCTCCGGGGACCGGCGGGCGGCACGGTGACGGGATGACCGACGAGGAACGGGACGGTGTCCGGCTGAGCAGCCTGGACTCCCCGCTGGGCGACGGGCTCGAGGTGACCAAGCGGGACCTGGTCGACCACCTCGACGCCTTCGCCGACCGGCTGGTGCCGCTGCTCGCCGGCCGGCCGCTGACCGTGAAGCGGGTGCGCCCGGGAGCGGCGCCGTTCATCCAGCGCGACGTGCCCAAGGGGGCCCCCGACTGGGTGCGCACCGTGCCCACCTGGTCCGACCGGGCGCACCGCGAGGTGCACCAGGTGCTCGTCGAGGACCGCCGCACCCTGCTGTGGCTGGCCAACCAGCGGGCCGTGGAGCTCCACGTGCCCTTCAGCCGGGTGGGGGAGGAGGAGCCGACCGGGCTGGTGCTCGATCTCGACCCACCGGACGGCGCCCCGTTCGACGTCGTGGTGGCGACCGCGCGGCTGGCCCGCCGGGCGCTGGCCGACGCCGGTCTGGCGGCGGCGGTGAAGACCAGCGGTTCGACCGGCCTGCACGTCGTCGTCCCGGTGCACGGCTCCCCGGCCGAGGACGTCGCCGCCGCCACCCGCGCGCTGGCCGCCCGCACCGAGCGGCTGGACCCCGAGCTGGCCACCACCGCCTACGTCGTGGCCGAGCGGGGCGGTCGGGTGTTCGTCGACTCGACCCGGTCCGGTCGCGGCACGATCGCCGTCGCCTACAGCCCGCGGGTGCGCCCGGGGCTGCCGGTGTCGGCGCCGGTCGACTGGGACGCCCTCGACGACGTGCGGCCGGGGGACGTCACGGTGCGCACAGCGGGAGAGCGGTTCGGGGACGACGACCCGTGGGCGCAGGCGCTGCCCGCACCGCAGCGGCTGCCCGCCGACCTGGTCGCCGAGGGGCACATCATCCCGGTCGCCCGGGTGGCCGCGATGCACGAGGGCAAGCGCCGCGCCCGCGCGAAGGCCGCCGAGGACGCACCCTGAACCAGCGTGGCCGCCTCGGCCGGTGGGCGCTGCGCAGTCGTCGGGGTCTCCCGCCGGGCCACACCCGACGACTGCGCACCCGGGTCAGGCGCTGACCTCGCGGCCGTCCTCGCCCCACATGGTGTGGAAGGCGCCCTCGCGGTCGACCCGGCGGTAGGTGTGCGCCCCGAACAGGTCGCGCAGCCCCTGGATCAGCGCGGCCGGCAGGCGGTCGGCCCGCAGCCCGTCGTAGTAGGCGAGGGCGCTGGCGAACCCGGGGGCGGGGATGCCGTTGCGGGCGGCGCCCGCGACGACCTGGCGCCACGCCTCCTGGCCCTCGCTCACCGCGCCGCGGAAGTAGTCGTTGGTCAGCAGCGTCGTGACGTCGGGCTCGTCGGTGTAGACCTGCGCGATCCGGTCCAGGAACCGCGCCCGGATGATGCAGCCGCCGCGCCAGATCCGCGCCAGCGCCGCCCGGTCGACGTCCCAGCCGTGCTGGTCCGCGCCCGCGGTGATCTGGTCGAACCCCTGGGCGTAGGCGACCACCTTGGAGGCGTAGAGCGCCTGCCGCACCGACTCGACGAAGGCGTCCCGGTCGGCGACCTCCCAGCGGGTGTCCGGCCCGGGCAGCACCCGCTGCGCCGCGTCGCGCTGCTCGCGGTGCCCGGACAGCGCGCGGGCGAACACCGCCTCGGCGATCCCGCTGACCGGCACGCCCAGGTCGAGCGCCGACTGCACGGTCCAGCGGCCGGCGCCCTTCTGCTCGGCCTCGTCCAGCACCACGTCGACGAACGGCCTGCCGGTGTCGGCGTCGGTGTGCCGCAGCACCTGTGCGGTGATCTCGATCAGGTAGCTCTCCAGGTCGCCCTCGTTCCAGGAGGCGAAGACGTCACCGATCTCGGCGGGGGTGAGCCCGAGACCGGCGCGCAGCAGGTCGTAGGCCTCGGCGATGAGCTGCATGTCGGCGTACTCGATGCCGTTGTGCACCATCTTCACGAAGTGCCCGGCGCCGCTCTCGCCGACGTGGGTGCAGCACGGCTGCCCGTCGACCACCGCGGCGATCGACTCCAGCAGCGGGCCGACCAGCTCGTAGGCCTCGGCCGAGCCGCCCGGCATGATGCTCGGCCCGTTGAGCGCGCCCTCCTCGCCGCCGCTGATCCCGGTGCCGACGAAGTGCAGGCCCTGGGCGGTGAGCGCCTCGGTGCGCCGGATCGTGTCGGTGTAGAGGGCGTTGCCGCCGTCCATCAGCACGTCGCCCTCGTCGAGCAGCGGGGCGATCTCGTCGATGACGGCGTCGGTGGCCGCGCCGGCCTGCACCATGATGATGATCTTCCGGGGCCGCTGGAGGGCACCGACGAACTCCTCCACCGAACCGGTCGGCACGAAGTCGCCCTCGCTGCCGTGCTGCTCCACGAGGGCGTCGGTGCGCCCCCGGCTGCGGTTGTGCAGCACCACCTGGTGGCCGTGCCGGGCCAGGTTGCGGGCCAGGTTCGCGCCCATCACTGCCAGTCCGGTGACGCCGATCTGATCGCTCATGCCACGACCCTGCCCGACCTGGTCCGTGCTGAACAGGGCCGTCCCGGTCCCTGGGACCGGGACGGCCTGGGTCGGGGTGCCGACGTCCCCCGCCGCGGGCGGGCGGGGGACGGGCGTGGTCAGGCGATGCCGAGGTCGCGGCGGAGCTTGGCGACGTGCCCGGTGGCCTTGACGTTGTACGCGGCCTTCTCGACCTTGCCCTCGGCGTCGACGACGAAGGTCGAGCGGATCACCCCGACGACCTCCTTGCCGTACAGCTTCTTCGGGCCGTACGCGCCGTAGGCGGCGAGCACCTGCTTCTCCGGGTCGGCGAGCAGCGTGATGCCCAGCTGCTCCTTCTCCCGGAAGGTGTGCAGCTTCTCCGGGGCGTCGGGGGAGATGCCGATGATGTCGAGACCGGCCTCGGCCAGCTCGCCGGCCGAGGCGGTGAAGTCGACCGCCTGGGTGGTGCAGCCCGGGGTCAGTGCCGCCGGGTAGCAGTAGACGATGACCCGCCGGCCCCGGTAGGAGGACAGCGAGACGGGGGTGCCGTCGGCGTCCGGGAGGGTGAACTCCGGCGCCGGGTCACCGGGGGCGAGGCGGACGGGGGCCGTGTCGATGCCGCGGTCGGTCTCGGTCATGGAGCGCATCGTGCCGCACGCCGCCGGCCGGCCCCAAGCCGGCCGTGCACGACCTGACCCTCCCGGGCCGACCGGCCACCGCTCCGGGCGGGGTCAGCCGGCCAGGAAGGTCAGCCGGACGTGCCGGGACGGGTTGTCGATGTTGGTGTCGACGAAGCAGATCCGCTGCCAGGTGCCCAGCGTCAGCCGGCCCTCCAGCACCGGCACGGTGGCGTGCGGCGGGACGAACGCCGGCAGCACGTGGTCACGGCCGTGCCCGGCCGCGCCGTGCCGGTGCCGCCAGCGGTCGTCGCGGGGGAGCAGCTGGTCGAGCTGGGCGAGCAGGTCGTCGTCGCTGCCGGCGCCGGTCTCGATGATCGCGATGCCCGCGGTGGCGTGCGGCACGAAGACCTGGAACAGGCCGTCGCCCTCGCCACGGACGAAGTCCGCGCACTCGTCGGTCAGGTCGACGACGGAGGGCACGCCCCCGGTCCGGACGGATCGCAGCTCGGAGCGCATGGAGGAGAGGGTGACACGGCCGGCCGGTGGTCGCTGCACGCCGCCACCCGGCCGTCGAGGCAGCGGTCGGTGACCAGCGGCGGCGGCACTACCCTCGGTGCACGTGACCCGCCCCGACGGCCGCGCGGCCGACCAGCTCCGCCCGGTGACCATCACCCGCAACTGGCTCGACCACGCCGAGGGCTCGGTGCTCGTCGAGTTCGGCCGCACCCGCGTGCTCTGCGCGGCCAGCGTCACCGAGGGCGTGCCCCGCTGGCGGCGCGGCTCGGGTCTGGGCTGGGTCACCGCCGAGTACTCGATGCTGCCGCGGGCCACCCACACCCGCAGCGACCGCGAGTCGGTCAAGGGCAAGGTCGGCGGCCGCACGCACGAGATCAGCCGGCTCATCGGCCGCTCGCTGCGCGCCAGCATCGACCTGGCCGCGCTGGGGGAGAACAGCATCGCGCTGGACTGCGACGTGCTGCAGGCCGACGGCGGCACCCGCACCGCGGCGATCACCGGCGCCTACGTGGCCCTCGCCGACGCGGTGAGCTGGCTCGGCGAGCGCGGCACGCTGGCCAGCGCGACGCCGCTGCCGAACTCCGTGGCCGCGGTCAGCGTCGGCGTCGTCGACGGCGAGCCGCGGCTCGACCTCGCCTACGAGGAGGACGTGCGGGCCGGCACCGACATGAACGTCGTGTGCACCGGCACCGGCGGCTTCGTCGAGGTCCAGGGGACGGCGGAGGGCGCCGTCTTCGACCGGGCGACGCTGGACCAGCTGCTCGACCTGGCCGTCGCCGGGTGCGCCGAGCTGACCGCCGCCCAGCAGCGGGCCCTGTCGGCATGACGCAGCTGCTGCTGGCCACCCGCAACGCCGGCAAGCTCGCCGAGCTGCAGCGGCTGCTGGCCACCGCCGTCCCCGGGGTCGAGGTGCTCGGCCTGCGCGACGTGCCGGAGTACCCCGAGGCGCCCGAGACCGGTGCGACCTTCGAGGAGAACGCGCTGCTCAAGGCGCGGGAGGCGGTGCGGTACACCGGGCTGCCGGCGGTGGCCGACGACTCCGGGATCACCGTCGACGCGCTCAACGGGATGCCGGGCATCCTGTCCGCCCGCTGGTCGGGCCGGCACGGCGACGACCCGGCCAACACCGCGCTGCTGCTCGGGCAGCTCGCCGACGTGCCCGACGAGCGGCGTGGGGCGGCCTTCGTCTGCGCCGCCGCGCTGGTCACGCCGGCGGGGGAGGAGCGGGTGCTGCGCGCGGAGTGGCGCGGGGCCGTCGTCCGGGAGCCGCGCGGCAGGAACGGCTTCGGCTACGACCCGGTGTTCGTGCCCGAGGGGCTGACGCGCACGTCGGCCGAGCTCGAGCCGGCCGAGAAGGACGCGATCAGCCACCGCGGCCAGGCCTTCGCCGCGCTGCTGCCGGTGATCGGTGAGGTGCTGGCCCCGCGCTGAGCGGTCAGCGGCCGTGCGTCCAGTCGATGAACCACAGCGAGAACGCGGCCACGCACGGGTGGAACGCCAGCACCAGGAACGCGGCCACGACCCGGTCGGTGCGCCAGTAGTTGCGCAGCCGGACACCGCGGGACCAGCCGCGGCTGCGGTCGGCGCTCAGCGCACGCTGGCCGACGGCCGCCTCCTCCTCCGCGGTGAGCGGCCGCGAGTGCGCGGCCTGCCAGGCCTCGACCCGGGCCCAGCCCGGCGCGACCCCGCAGCACAGCGCGAGCAACGCCGCCCCGCCCAGCAGGGGGAGCAGTGCGCCGGGCTGCAGCACGACCAGGCCGGCCGCGGCCGCCCCGGCGGCGAAGCCGGCCACGGTGACCGCGCCGAGGCAGAACACCAGGCCGAAGGCGGCCATCAGGATCAGGTAGCCGGGCAGCAGCACGTCCCGCAGCGAGCGGTCGGTGGCCAGCATCACCGCGGTCTCGACGACCAGGACGACGACGCACCAGACCACCACGCGGCGCATGGGCACCCGCGGCGGGGTGGGCCCGGCGGTGGCCAGCCGCATCCGCGACTCGGCGAAGCTCTCCGCCTCGGCGGGGGAGGCATCCGGGCGGAGCCCGGCGAGCGGGTCGGCCGCGGTCACCGCCGGTCCTCCGGGGTGCTGCCGGGGGACGGTGGGGGAGCAGGGAGCTCGCGGGTGTCGATCGGCCGGACGGCGTCGGTCGGGGACTGCGGTGCAGCCGGGCTCGCCGCCGTCGGCTCGGCCGCCGGGGCCGGGCCGTCGTCCAGGGCCGGGACGTCGGCGACCTGGACGTGGCTGGACAGCCCGTGGGTGGTCTTCTCCCAGTAGAACGGGTTGACCACCAGCTGCCACAGCGCCTTGTAGGAGGCGATCGAGTGCAGCAGCCAGTACACCGGCGAGAACAGCGCGAAGGGCACCAGGCCGTAGGTGCGCCGCTTGAAGCCGGCCAGCAGTGACAGGTAGATGATCACGCCGTTGCCCAGCAGCAGGTTGGCCAGGCTGACCTGCACCAGCCACTCCGGCAGGGCCGGCACGAGCGCCCCGGGCCAGAGAAGCTCCACGACGAGCATCGCGTAGAGCCACGGGGTGGCCAGGAACATCAGCGGGGTGCCGCCGATGAGCAGCGCGAAGCCGGCCGTCTGGCGGGGGCCGACGCTGCGCAGCAGCCGCCAGGGGTGCCGGGTGTGCACCAGCACGGTCTGCATGTAGCCCTTGATCCAGCGGCTGCGCTGCCGGATCCAGTTGCCGACGGCCATGTTGGCCTCCTCGTACGTCGTCGAGTTGACGACGGCGACGCGGTGGCCGCGGGCGGAGGCGCGGATGCCGAGGTCGGCGTCCTCGGTGACGTTGTAGGGGTCCCAGCCGCCGAGCTCGCGCAGCAGGTCGGTGCGGAAGTGGTTGCTCGTGCCGCCGAGGGGGATCGGCAGCCGGAGCTTGTCCAGCCCGGCGAGGGTGTAGTCGAACCAGGAGGAGTACTCCAGGGTGAACATGCGGGTGAGCAGGTTCTCCCGGGCGTTGGAGTAGTTCAGCGCCGCCTGCACGCAGACCAGGTCGTCCCCGCCCTTGCGGAAGGCGACGACCGCCTTCTTCAGCTGGTCGGCGTCGGGGCGGTCCTCGGCGTCGTAGATGACGACGTACTCGCCGCGGGCGAAGGTCAGCCCGACGTTGCAGGCGCGCGGCTTGGTCTTGGGCAGCGAGTGCGGGACGACGACGATCCGCACGATGTCCGGCGGAGCGGCGGCGAGCGCGGCGGCGAGGGTCTCGGGGTCGTCCTCCTCCAGCAGGAGCAGGATCTCCAGCTTCTCCCGCGGCCAGTCCAGGTCGGCGAGGTTGCGCATCAGCAGCCCGACGATCCCGGCCTCCTTGTAGACCGGCACGAGGATCGTGTAGACGGGCAGGTCGGCGTCGTCGAGCGCGGCGACCTCCTGGTCGCTCACCTGCTCCACCGTCTCCCAGGCGGTGCCGACCGTGCTGATCAGCGCCTTGGTGCCGACGGCCAGGGCCACGGCGACGTTCACCGTGGCGACCAGCACCAGCATGGTCAGCGAGGGGTCGAGCACCAGGCCGGTGACCGTGGCCGCCAGCAGGGCGACCGCGGCGGCCACCTGCGGCCAGACGAACACCGTGGACGCCGACTCGTCGGGTCGCCGCTCGGCGAGTGACTGCACGGCGTCGTGCACCAGCTCGTCGCGCCACACGGTGCGCAGCGCGCGCAGCACGTCCCAGTCGGTGGTCACCACCTGGCGCACCCGGGCGATGCCGGTGCGCTGCACGACCTCCTCGGCGATGTGCGCCGACGGGCGGCCCGCGGTGGCGACGACGACCTGCGGCTGCCCGTCGCCGTCCTCCTCGACCCGCAGCGGCAGCCAGGTCTCCCGGGCCAGCATCGCGGCCGGGAAGCGGCGGGCCAGCTCCTCGTCGACGTCGACCGGGTCGACGAAGGCGAGGTCGGCGCCCCACACCTCGGCGAGGGCGACGTACAGCTGCCGGCGGGTCACCCAGCCACGGGCCAGGACGACGGCGCCCAGCGGCGCGCCGACCCGTCGGTGCTGCTCGAGGGCCTCGGTCAACTGGTCGGGGGTGAGCACGCCCTGCTCGACCAGCACGTCGCCGAGCCGCTCCGGCGCCGCGTGTCGTCCACGGGCACGACGGGGCGCCGGACCCGAGGAGGCGCCACCTGGCGCGAAGACCGTCACCCCCGGGTGGTCGGCAGGAGGGCGGCCGGGCTGATGTCGTGCGGGGCCCGCATCACCCGGGTGGGTGACGCCGCTGGTCTTGCGGATCCCTTGCGGTTGCCTGGCGCCGGCCGTGCGGGAGGCGGCGCAGGGTCGGTGCCGTGCCGGGAGGAGCCCCTCCGGCCAGCACCGACCCGAGGAGTGACGTGAACGCCAGCAGCACCGCCCCCCGCACGCGACGGCTCACCGTGGCCCGGCTGATCGGCACCGTCGGCGTCGTCGGCGCGGCCGCCGCCGTCGCCGGGATGGGCACGTTCGGCGCCTTCACCGACAGCACCAGCCCGGCGCCGGTGTCCATCCAGTCCGGCATCGTGTCGATCGCCCTCGCCGCGGCCGACGGCTCGGCCACCGTGCCGCTGGCCTTCGACGGCGTCGTCCCGGGCGCCTCGGTCACCCAGGCCCTGGACCTGGTCAACGACGGTGACTCCGCGCTGGCCTCGGTGCGCCTGGACACCCGGGCCACCACCTCCAGCGTGATGGACACCGACACCGTGCACGGCCTGCAGATGACCGTGCGGTCCTGCTCGGAGGCCTGGACCGAGGAGTTCACCTGCGCCGGCGACGTGCGCACGCTGCTCGCCTCCGGCCCCGTGGTCCGCGACTCGGCGCTGACCGCACCGGCCAGCCTGGCCGCCGGTGCAACCGACCACCTCGCGGTGAGCCTGGCCCTGCCCGCGTCGGCCGACGACGCCTTCAAGGACCAGTCCAGCGAGCTGGCGCTGACCTTCACCGCCACCCAGCGGGGCGGCACCGACCGCTGACCCGGCCTCCGGCCGGAGGCGCAGCACCGACGGTGCAGGGGGCGGGTGCGCACGAGCACCCGGCTCCTGCACCGTCGTCGTCCCCGGGGTGGCTACCGTCGGCGGCGGACGGTGCGCAGCGGGCGACCGGGGACGGGGGGCCTGATGGCGAGCCTGGAGCAGTTGCGCCGGTTCGGGCTGGTGCTGGAGATGGCCGAGGCGGCCGGGGAGGGCGACTGGACCGCCTGGACCCGGGTGCTGGCCGGCCTGGACGAGGACACCCGGGCCGACGTCGTCCGGCAGTCGTCGCTGGTGATCGCCATGCTCTGCGACCGCGAGGCGGAGCGGCGGGGGATCACCCGTGACCAGTTCCTGGCCCAGTTCCGCGCCGAGGCGATGGACGCGCTGGGCTGACGCCACCCCCAGGGACCGGCAGCCGTCGTCGGTGCGGGAGAGGGGAGTCGAACCCCTACGCCCGAAGGCACCAGGACCTAAACCTGGCGTGGCTGCCGTTACACCACTCCCGCGTGCGAGGGAGTCTAGGAGGCGCCCACTCGGCCGGGAGCGCGTCCATCTGGCAGGCTGTCGCCCGTGCCGAGGACCCCTGACCAGATCCAGCAGGAGATCGATGCCGCCCGCGAGTCGCTGGCGGCCACCCTGGACGAGCTGGCGTTCCGCACCAGCCCGAAGCGCCTGAGCGAGCAGGGCAAGGCGAAGGCGCAGGAGTTCCTGCAGAGCCCGCCCGGCATCGCGATCGTCAGCGTGGTCGGCCTGACCATCACCTTCGTGGTGACGCGGAGGATCGTCCGCCGCATCCGGCACTGACGTGGTCGGCGTCCCGCGGACGCCCCACTCGCTGGACCCGGCGAGTGCCGTCCTGTGCACGCCGGACGCCCGGTCCGGGGGTGCACAGGTCGACGGTCGGTGAGCGCCCGCCGGTGCGGGGCGCACACTCGGCGGCGTGTACCCACCGCCGCGTGACCCCGTCGGACCCGGCCAGGAGTCGGTCTGGAGCTACCCGCGCCCACCGTCGGCGCAGGTGACCGGCCGGCGGATCGAGGTGGTCCTCGGCGGTCAGGTCATCGCCCGCACCGACCGCGCCGTCCGGGTCTGCGAGACCAGCCACCCGCCGGTCTTCTACGTCCCCGTGGACGACGTCGCGCCCGGCGTCCTCGAGCAGGCGGCCGGCTCGTCGTGGTGTGAGTTCAAGGGCACGGCCACCTACTGGGACGCCGTCGTCGACGGGGTGCGGCACTCCTCGATCGCCTGGTCCTACGAGCAGCCGACCGCCGGCTACGAGCAGCTGCGCGGGGCGCTGGCCTTCTACCCGAGCCGGCTCGACGCGGCGACGGTCGACGGCGAACCGGTGCGCGCCCAGGCCGGTGACTTCTACGGCGGCTGGATCACCGACGAGGTCGTCGGCCCCTTCAAGGGCGAGCCGGGCACGCGGGGCTGGTGACCGGGTACCCCCAGGGGGTATGGTCGAGGACATGACGGGCTACGCCGGCAACAAGGAGCAGGTCCTCGCGCGCCTGAAGCGGGTCGAGGGCCAGGTCCGGGGCATCGCCCGGATGGTCGAGGACGACACCTACTGCATCGACGTCCTCACCCAGGTCTCCGCGGCCACCAAGGCGCTGCAGGCAGTCGCCCTCGGGTTGCTCGACGACCACCTGGGGCACTGCGTCCGCGACGCGGTGGCCAGCAGCGCCGAGGACGACGGCGCCGCGGCCGAGCAGAAGATCGCCGAGGCCTCGGCCGCCATCGCCCGGCTCGTCCGTTCCTGACCCATCCCCTGATCCACCGAGCGAGGAGAACTCCCGTGCAGACCCTGGACTTCACCGTCACCGGCATGACCTGCCAGCACTGCGTCGCCTCCGTCACCGAGGAGGTCAACGAGCTCGCCGGCGTGCAGGAGGTCGACGTCGACCTGGCCTCCGGCCGGCTGCACGTCGTCGGCGACGTGACCGCCGACCAGGTGCAGGCCGCCGTCGCCGAGGCCGGCGACTACACCGCACAGCCCGCGTGACCGCCGGGCCCCAGGCGGGCCCGTCCACCGGCAGCCCGGCCGCCGAGGACGAGGTCCGCCTCGACATCACCGGCATGACGTGCGCCAGCTGCGCCAACCGGATCGAGCGCAAGCTCAACAAGCTCGACGGCGTGCAGGCCAGCGTCAACTACGCGACCGAGGCCGCCACGGTGCGGTACGACCCCGCCCGCGTCGACACCGACCAGCTGCTGGCCACCGTCGCGGCGGCCGGCTACTCCGCCGCGCTGCCGGCCCCGCCGGCGGCCGACGAGGACGACTCCGCGGCTGCCGGGGCGCCGGACCCGGAGGCGGCGCTGCGGCAGCGGGTGCTGGTCAGCGCCGCGCTCACCCTGCCGGTGCTGCTGCTGTCGATGGTCCCGGCGCTGCAGTTCGACAACTGGCAGTGGCTGGCGCTGACCCTGGCCAGCCCGGTCGCGGTCTGGGGTGCCTGGCCGTTCCACCGCGCCGCCGTGGTCAACGCCCGGCACGGGGCCAGCACCATGGACACGCTGGTGTCGATCGGCATCACCGCCGCCTACCTGTGGTCGCTGTGGGCCCTCTTCCTCGGCGACGCCGGGATGCCCGGCATGCGGATGGAGTTCACCCTGCTGCCCCAGCAGGGCGCCGGCACCCACGAGATCTACCTCGAGGTCGCCGCGGCGGTCACCGTCTTCCTGCTCGCCGGGCGGTGGGCAGAGGCCCGCGCCAAGCGCCGCTCCGGAGCGGCGCTGGCCACCCTGCTGGAACTGGGTGCCAAGGACGCCGCGGTGCTGCGCGACGGCCGCGAGGTGCGGGTGCCGATCGGGCAGCTGGCCGTGGGTGACCGGTTCGTCGTCCGGCCGGGGGAGAAGGTCGCCACCGACGGGGTCGTGGTCAGCGGCAGCTCCGCGGTCGACCTGTCGATGCTGACCGGGGAGAGCGTGCCGGTCGAGGTCGCCGAGGGCGACCGGGTCACCGGCGCCACGGTCAACGTCGGCGGCCGACTGGTCGTCGAGGCCACCCGGGTGGGCGCGGAGACGACGCTGGCCCAGCTGGGCCGGTTGGTCACCCAGGCGCAGAGCGGCAAGGCGCAGGTTCAGCGGCTGGCCGACCGGGTCTCGGCGGTGTTCGTACCGGTCGTGCTGGTGATTGCGCTGGGCACCCTGGCGGCCTGGCTGCTCACCACCGGCGACGTGACGGCCGCGTTCACCGCCGCCGTCGCCGTGCTGGTCATCGCCTGCCCGTGCGCGCTCGGCCTGGCCACCCCCACCGCGCTGCTGGTCGGCACCGGCCGCGGCGCCCAGCTGGGCGTGCTGATCAAGGGCCCGGAGGTGCTGGAGAGCACCCGCCGGGTCGACACCGTCGTGCTGGACAAGACCGGCACCGTGACCACCGGCCAGATGAGCGTGGTCGAGGTCGCCGGTCACCCCGACACGCTGCGGCTGGCCGCGGCGGTCGAGGCTGGCTCCGAGCATCCGATCGCCCGGGCGGTCGTCGCCGCCGCGGGCACCCCGCTGCCGCCGGTCACCGGCTTCGCCAGCCAGGCCGGCATCGGGGTCACCGGCACCGTCGAGGGCCGGGACGTCGTCATCGGCGGCACCGCTGAGCTGCCGGCCGACCTGGCCGGCGTGGTGGCTGCCGCCGAGGCGGCCGGGCGCACCGCCGTCCGGGTGGCCTGGGACGGCGGGGTGCGTGGCGTGGTCGTCGTCGCCGACACCGTGAAGCCCACCAGCGCCGCGGCCATCGTCCGGCTGCGCGCGCTGGGCCTGTCGCCGGTGCTGGTGACCGGGGACAACCTGGGCGCAGCCACCGCGGTGGCCCGGGCGGTCGGGCTGGACCCCGAGCGCGGCGAGGTGGTCGCCGGGGTGCTGCCGGCCGGCAAGGTCGACGTCGTCCGCGACCTGCAGGCCCGCGGGCGGGTGGTCGCCATGGTCGGCGACGGTGTCAACGACGCCCCGGCCCTCGCCCAGGCCGATCTCGGGCTGGCGATGGGCTCGGGCACCGACGTGGCGATCGAGGCCAGCGACCTGACCCTGGTGCGCGCCGACCTGGACGCCGCGGTCGACGCCGTCCGGCTCTCTCGGCGCACCCTCGCGGTGATCAAGGGCAACCTGTTCTGGGCCTTCGCCTACAACGTGGCCCTCGTGCCGCTGGCCGCCTTCGGGTTCCTCAACCCGCTGCTGGCCGGGCTGGCGATGGCGGCGTCCTCACTGCTGGTGGTGACCAACAGCCTGCGGCTCCGCCGCTTCCGTCCGGCGGCCGGGGTGGCCTGAGCGCGGAGACGCTCAGGCCGCCCGGCGGGCGGCGACCAGTGGCAGGACGACGTCGGAGAGCACCTCGTCGGCGAAGGCCTCCGGCACGGGCTCACCGCCGAAGAGCCAGCGCTGCAGGATCGGGGAGCTGGCCGTGGAGGCCACCGCGCTGCCCATCACCGTCGGGCCGACCTCACCGCGCGCCTCGGCGCGCTCCCACACCTGCCGGAAGGTGGAGCTCCAGACGGTCATCGGGCCGGTGCGGAACGCCTCGCGGAGCCCCGGCTCGTGCGGCAGTGCGGAGAGCAGGGAGAGCGTCGCCGCACCGAGCGGGCCGTTGACCGCGCCGACCAGCCAGCGCAGCAGCACCCGCATGTCGCCCTCGAGCGAGCCGGTGTCCGGGGCGTCGATGGACAGCTGGCTGAGCTCGGCGACGGCGTCGGCGACCAGGTCGGACTTGGTGCGCCAGCGCCGGTAGATGGTCGCCTTGCCCACCCCGGCCGCGGCGGCGACCGCGTCCATGGTCAGGCCGCTGTACCCGGCGTCCGCCAGCACCTGGAGGATCGCCGCCCGGATCACCTCGTCGCGGGAGGGGTCGCGGGGGCGGCCGCCGCGGCCGGGGCGGTCGTCGGCTGCGGGCGTGAGGTCAGGCACACCTGAACAGTAGCCTTGTTGATCTTCAGCCACGCCGTGACCTGGCCCCCTTTCCAGCCGCTCGCCAGCCGCATCCGCGCGCCTGCGTGGTCGCCGGATCACCGTGAGTCATCCTGCTGCCGTGACCGGGCCCGCTGACGCTGTTCGTCCCTCCTGGGGCACCCCGCAGCCTGCCCGCCGGCTGCTGCTGGCGAGCACGCTCGACCACGTGCTGCCGAGCATCTCGCGCGTGGCCGGCGCCATGGGGCTGCGGATCGGCACCGCTCCCGGGCTGCTCGACATCGTCGACGACGAGGGCGGCGGCCGGCGGATCGACCGGCTGCTGCAGCGGCTGGCCCGCGAGCTCACCGCGGCCGAGACCGAGGCCGTCCGGGTGACCACCGACCCACCCGGGGACGGCGTCGCCCTGGCCACCCGGCTGCTCACCGCCCCGACCCTGGCCGTGGAACTGGCCCGCCGCGGGGTGACCGTGGAGATGTCGCTGCTCACCGACGCCGAGCTGTGGCCGGTCTACCAGCCGATCATGTCGCTCACCACCGGCGGCATGGTCGGCCACGAGGCGCTGCTGCGCGGCCGCGTCGACGGCCGCGAGGTCGGTGGGGGAGACCTGTTCTTCCTCGCCGAGCGGGCCGGCTGGCTGCGCCGGCTGGACCGGCTCGCCCGCGAGGTGGCGATCAGCCACGCCGCCGGCTGGCTGGGCGGCGCCGACCTCTACGTCAACTCCAACCCGGCGGCCATCTCCCGGCCCTCGGTCTGCCTGGCCAGCACCGAGCGGGCCGTGCACGACAGCGGCATCGACCCCCGCCAGCTGGTGTTCGAGGTGGTCGCCTCGCACGCGGTCACCGACCGGGAGCACCTGCTCTCCGTGCTCGAGCACCACCGGTCGCTGGGCTGGCGGATCGCGCTGGACGACGTGCACGTCGGCTGGTCGAGCCTGGCGCTGGTGTCGGTGGTGCGGCCGGACGTGCTGAAGCTGAGCAAGACGCTGGTCGCCCGGCTGCACGAGCCCGGCCCGCAGGCCATCGCCCGCGCGCTCGCCGAGCTGGCCCACCTGCAGGGCGGGCTGGTCGTCGCCGAGGGGATCGAGAACGAGCAGATGGCCGACCAGGCCCGGGCGATCGGTGCCGACCTGGGGCAGGGCTGGCTCTTCGGCCGGCCGGTGCGCCCCGAGCCCGAGGCCGAACCGGAGCTCGTCCTCGCCTGATCGGCCCCCGCAGCCCAGCATTGATCAGGTGAGGTGAATTCACGGGGTGGACGCAACACCGTCGTCGTGGGCCGTCGACAGTAGCTTGGCCATGGCTTCGGCTGGGGTGTCCCAGCCGAGGGTTTTGCGTGGGCGGCCGTTGAGTTCATCGGCGACGG
>NZ_JBJJTJ010000048.1:0-14668 GCF_054177765.1 Modestobacter lacusdianchii
GCTCGGCGCGGCGGGCGAGGGTGCCCGGCCCACCGAGGTGCCGGTGGTCTGACGGGGGAGGGGCACACGACGGGCCCGGTGGGCAGCGCCCCACCGGGCCCGTCGTGTCCCCGTCGCCTCGGCCCGCCGCGAGTCGGCGACCGGTGGGGGCGAGGGGACCCTTCCTCAGGCGGCCGCGGCACCGAACCGGCCGTGACCAGCTCCGCGCGGTCCCGCACCTCGTGCTGGGCAGCGCGGTGACCAGGTCGGCGGCGAGCGCGGCACCGTCGTCGGCGCGCCCGCCGGCCGGGATCCCGGTGCTCCGGTCAGCCCTCCCTGAGCCGGGGTGCTCCGGCGGGTGTGCGTGCAGCGCGACCGGGTAAGGCCGCCCGGACCGCGGCGGCTCGTGCCCCGTGCCGCCGAGGTGAGGAGGATCGATCGTGACCGTCGACGAGGAGCGCGCCCGCGAGGAGCTCGGCGAGACGGAGGGCTCCACCGAGGACGAGCTGCAGCAGGCCTTCGACACCATCGTCAGCGAGGGCGCCCAGCGACTGCACCGCAGCTGGCGGGAGGTGCTCACCACCGGCACCGCCGGGGGTCTGGAGGTGGGCACCGGTGTGCTGCTGCTGTTCGCCGTCTACGCCGAGACCGACAGCCACCTGCTGGCCGGCATCGCCTTCTCGGTCGGCTTCATCGCCCTGCTGCTGGCCCGCAGCGAGCTGTTCACCGAGGGCTTCCTCGTCCCGGTGACCGCGGTCGCCGCCGGCCGGGCCGACGTCGGGCAGCTGGCGAAGCTGTGGAGCGGCACCCTGCTGACGAACCTCGCCGGCGGGTGGCTGTTCATGTGGCTCGTCGTGCGGGCCTTCCCCGACCTGCGGAGCACGGCCATCGAGAGCGCCGTCCACTTCGTGGACGCCCCGCTGGACCTGCAGTCCGCGTCCCTGGCCGTGCTGGCCGGCATCGCGATCACGCTGATGACCCGGATGCAGCACGGCACCGAGTCCGACCCGGCGAAGATCGTGGCCGCGGTCGCCGGCGGGTTCGTGCTCGCCGGGCTGCAGCTGTTCCACTCGGTCCTGGACTCGCTGATCGTCTTCGCCGCGCTGCACGCCGGGGCGCCGTTCGGCTACGGCGACTGGCTGGCCTGGTTCTGGTACACCACCCTGCTGAACATGGCCGGCGGCCTGCTGGTGGTCACCCTGCTGCGGCTGGTGCGCAGCAAGGAGATGATCAAGAACGAACGGGCCCAGGCAGGCGCCTAGCGCGCCGAGCGGCGCATCGCCGTCACGTAGCGGTCCAGGGCGAGGGTCTGCACCCGGCCGCTCACCGGACCGCCCAGCCGGGCCAGCGGCGTGGCCAGCCGGGAGAAGGCCCGCAGGGTGTAGACGACGTCACCGTCGGGACGCCGGGTGACGACGAAGGACTCCTCGCCGCTCTCCGGGTGCCCGGGCAGCGTGCCGTAGCCGAACCCGCGGCGGTCGGGCTCGTCGAGGACCCAGACCACCCGGCACGGGATGTCCAGGCCCAGGCGGCGGAGGCCGGCGGTCATCAGGACGACGGTGCCCGGGGTGCTGGCCGGGCCGTCGGCCTGGATCCGCAGCCCGGCACCGCGCTGCGCCGTCCAGCGGAACACCGCGGCCGACGCCCGGTCGAAGGCGGCCGCACCCGAACCGATGACGTGCTCGCGCTCGACGTGGTGGTAGCCACCCGGCAGGTCGCCCTCCCGCGTCGCGCCGACCTCGGGGTAGGTGAACGGGGCGTCGGCCAGCTGGGCGAGCGACATCGCGCGGAGGAGTCCCACGCGGTCCAGTCTCCCCGGGCGGCCCGGCGGTGCCCGGTAGGGTCCAGCGCACTGTGCTCGCCGCCGTCTCCGCCACCCGCTACGTCACCCCGCTGCGCGAGGGTGGCTCCCTGCCGGGGCTCATGGAGGCCGACGACCTGGGCACCTACGTGGTCAAGTGGCGGGCCGCCGGGCAGGGCGTGAAGGTGCTGGCGGCCGAGGTGGTCTGCGGTGAGCTCGCCCGCCGGCTGGCGCTGCCGGTGCCCGCCCTCGTGACGGTGGACGTCGTCCCGGAGCTCGCGGTGGGCGAGCCGGACTTCGAGGTCCAGGAGCTGCTGCGCAACTCCGCCGGGGTGAACCTCGGCATGGACTACCTGCCCGGGGCGCTGGACTTCGAGGCCGGCGCGGCCCAGGTGGAGCCCGAGCTGGCCGGGCGGGTGGTCTGGTTCGACGCGCTGGTCGGCAACGTCGACCGCTCGTGGCGCAACCCGAACATGCTGTTCTGGCACCGCCGGCTGCACCTGATCGACCACGGTGCCGCGCTGACCTTCCACCACAACTGGCCGGGCGCCGCGGCGTGGGTGGCGCGCGCCTACGACGCCGCCCAGCACGCGCTGGTCGAGTGCGCCCCCGACGTGCGGGCCGCCGACGCCGCGCTGGCTCCGCGGGTCACCCGTCCGCTGCTCACCGAGGTGCTCGCCCAGGTGCCCGACGCCTGGCTGGAGGGCCCCGAGCCGGACGAGCCCGCCGACCGGGTGCGCGGCCGCTACGTCGAGCAGCTGCTGGCCCGGCTGGCCGCCCGCGACGCCTGGTTGCCCGGTGTGCTGGCGGCGGCCGCAGCCGGCGGCGCCGGGCGGGGAAGCGCCCCACGCGGCCAGAACCGGCCGTCGTGGCTGGGCCCGCCGCCGCCGGAGGGGGTGACCCAACGATGAGCCCCCGGGACACCTTCGAGTACGCGGTGCTGCGGGTCGTGCCCCGGGTCGAACGGGGTGAGTCGCTGAACGCGGGCGTGCTCGTCTACTGCCGGCAGCGCGACTACCTCGGCTCCCGCGTGCACCTGGACGCCGACCGGCTGCGTGCCCTCGACCCGACGGCGGACCCGGCGGCGATCACCGCCGCGCTGCAAGCCGCCGCGGACGTCTGCTCGGCGGCGGTGGCCTCCGGGGCGGCGGGCCGGGAGGCACTGGGCTCCCGGTTCCGCTGGCTGACCGCGCCCCGCAGCACCGTCGTCCAGCCCGGCCCGGTGCACACCGGGCTGACCACCGACCCCGACGCCGAGGCCGACCGGCTGCTGCGGCTGCTGGTGCTGCCCGTCGAGGGCTGAGGACGACAGCGGCGGCGGGTCGTGGTCGGCGACCACGGCTCCCCTGGGCGCACCGACGGCCGCGCCGGGGCACGTGCCGCTCGCATCGGACGGTCCTGTCGGACCCACCCGGTAGACCTCCGGCATGGAGATCACCGCGGTGGGCGTCGCCGCCACCGACCTACGCCGGTCCGTCGCCTTCTACGAGCTGCTCGGGTTCCGCTTCCCACCGTTCGGCGACCAGGACGAGCACGTCGAGGCAGAGGCGGGCTCCGGCGCCCGGCTGATGATCGACGGCGCCGCGATGATGGCCGGCCTGCTCGGCGAGCCGCCCCGGCCGGGCAACCTGGCCGTCTTCGCCACGCGCCTCGCGACGCCGGCCGAGGTCGATGCGGTCACCGGCCGGGTGGCCGCGGCCGGGCACGCCGTCGTCACGCAGCCCTGGGACGCCCCGTGGGGGCAGCGGTACGCCACGGTGGCCGACCCCGACGGTCACCGGGTCGACCTGTACGCGGCGCTGACGTCCTGACCGGGTCAGCCGGGGAAGAGGGCGTCGACCCGGCGGGCCAGCTCCAGGTCCAGGTCGGTGAGGCCACCGGCGGAGTGGGTGACCACCGCGACCCGCACCGTCGTCCAGCGCAGGTCGAGGTCGGGGTGGTGGTCCAGCAGCTCGGCCACGTCGGCGATCATGCTGATCGCCTCGACCGCGGCCCGGAAGGTCGGCAGCTCGATGGTGCGCTCGATGCCGTCGGTGCCGCCCGACCAGAGCGGCAGACCGCCCAGCGCGGCGGTGACGTCGTCGGGGGAGAGGCGCGGAGGACGCGGCATGCGCCGATCATGCCCGCTGGAACGGCCTCGTCCCAGGGCCCCGCGACGTGCCGAGCGCGTCGTGGGCTTCGGCCCCTCCTCAGGGGCCCGCCCTGAGCCTGCGAAGGGTGCGGGGAGGGGGTCTCTCTCAGGTGTGCAGCCCGCACTCGACCTTGTTCTTGCCGGCCCAGCGGCCGGCGCGCGGGTCCTCGCCGGGGGCGACCGGGCGGGTGCAGGGGGCACAGCCGATCGAGGCGTACCCGATCTCCGACAGCGGGTTCACCGGCACCTGGTGCTCGGCGATGTACGCGTCGACGTGCTCCTGCGTCCAGGCGGCCAGCGGGTTGACCTTGACCATGCCGCGCTTGGCGTCCCAGTCGACGACCTTCGTGCCCGTGCGGGTGGCCGACTCGTCGCGGCGCACACCCGAGCCCCAGGCGGTGAAGCCGGCCAGCGCCTGCGCCAGCGGCTGCACCTTGCGCAGCGAGCAGCACAGGTCCGGGTCGCGCTCGTAGAGCCTCGCGCCGTGCGCGGCGTCCTGCTGCGCGACGGTCTGCAGCGGCTGGACGTCGTGCAGCGTGATCGGCAGCACGCTGGTGATCCAGTCGCGGGTGCCGATCGTCTCGGCGAAGTGGTAGCCGGTGTTCAGGAACACGACGTTCACCCCGGGAACGGCGCGGCTGGCCAGGTGCGCCAGCAGCCCGTCGGCCATGGACGAGGTGATCGCGAAGGAGTCGCCGAACGTCTCCCCGGCCCAGCTGAGCACGGCCAGCGCCTGCTCGACCGGGTCGGTGATGCCCTCGAAGCGGGCATCGGCCTCGGCGGCCAGCTCCGGTGTCGGCTGCGCGACGGCGGTGGTCACGGTCGGTTCACCCCAGTTCCGGTCAGGTGCACGGTGAAGGTGCGCAGGCACGACGTGCAGTGCCAGCCCTCACCCTCCGGGACGAGCTCCTCGTCGCCGCAGTACGGGCAGTGGAACACCGGCAACTGCCGGGTCCTTCCCCGCCGCGGCTCGCCCTCCTCCGACATGGTCAGACCAGCCACTCCTCGTCGGCCCGTGCGACGTACTGGGCGAAGCGCTCGCCCGGCTCGCGCCGGTCGAGGTAGCCGCGCAGCACCCGCTCGCAGTAGTCCGCCGTCTCGTCCTTGGTGATCTTGTGGCCGCGGAACTTGCGGCCGAAGGAGGCCTCGACGCCGAGGTGACCGCCCAGGTGCACCTGGAAGCCCTCGACGCTCTCGCCCTCGGCGTTGCGGACGATCATGCCCTTGAAGCCGATGTCCGCGGTCTGGAAGCGGGCGCAGCTGTTCGGGCAGCCGTTGACGTTGATCCCGATCGGCTCGTCGAAGTCCGGCAGCCGCCGCTCGAGCTCGGCGTACAGCTCCTGGGCGTGCGCCTTGGTCTCGACGATCGCCAGCTTGCAGAACTCCAGGCCGGTGCAGGCCATGGTGCCGCGGCGGAAGGCGCTCGGGCGCACCAGCAGGTCGTGCTCGGCCAGGGCGTCGACCAGCTCCTCGACGCGGGCGTCGGGGACGTCCAGGATCACCAGCTTCTGCTGGGTCGTCGTCCGGATCCGGCCGCCCTGGGTGCCGTACTCCTCGGCCAGGTCGGCGATCCGGGTGAGCAGGCTGCCGCTGATCCGGCCGGTGCGCAGCGCGAAGCCGACGGCGTTGTTGCCGTCCTTCTGCCTGCTGACACCCACGTGGTCACGCTGGTCGTGCTCGGCCGGCGCCGGTGCCGGGCCGTCGGGCAGCTCGAACCGGAGGTACTCGTCCTGCAGCACCTGGCGGAACTTCTCCGGGCCCCAGTCGGCCATCAGGAACTTGATCCGCGCGTGGTTGCGGGAGCGGCGGTAGCCGTAGTCGCGGAAGATCGAGGTGCACCCGGCCCAGACGTCGGTGACCTGGTCGGGGCGGACGAAGACCCCGATCCGCTTGGCGAACATCGGGTTGGTCGACAGGCCGCCACCGACCCACAGGTCGTAGCCGGCCTCGCCGTCCTCGTTGACCACGCCGACGAACGAGACGTCGTCGATCTCGGGCTCGGTGCAGTGGTCGACGCAGCCGGACATCGACGTCTTCCACTTGCGCGGCAGGTTGCTGAACTCGGGGCTGCCGACGTACTTCGCGACGGTCTGGGCCAGCACCTCGGAGGCGTCGAGCACCTCGTCCTCGAGCACCCCCGCCAGCGGGCAGCCGAGCATCACGCGCGGCACGTCGCCGCAGGCCTCCATCGTGCTGAGGCCGACCGACTCGAGCCGCCGCCAGATCTCCGGCACGTCCTCGATCCGGATCCAGTGGTACTGGACGTTCTGGCGGTCGGTGACGTCGGCGACGTCCCGGCCGAACTCGGTGCTGATGCCGCCGAGCACGCGGAGGGCCTCACTGGTCAGCTGCCCGCCGTCGATGCGGGCCCGCATCATGAAGTAGGAGTCCTCGAGCTCCTCGGCCTCCAGCACTGCGGTCTTGCCGCCGGGGATGCCCTGGGCGCGCTGGGTGTAGAGGCCCATCCAGCGCATCCGGCCGCGCAGGTCGCCGGGGTCGATGCCGTCGAAGCCGGTGTGCGCGTAGATGTCCAGGATCCGCTGACGGACGTCCAGCCCGTCGGAGTCCTTCTTCATCCGCTCGTTCGGGTTCAGCGGCTCGCGGTAGCCCAGCGCCCACTGGCCCTGTCCACGGACGGGGCGGTTGCTGCTGCGGGTGGGGGTCGACACGTCAGTCGTTCTCCTCTGCGCCGGCACGGGTGCGTGCGCGACGCGGCCGGGTGCGGGTGCAGCGGGGGCTGCGGGGGAGGGGCCGTGGTCAGCGCGGAGCGCGACAGGCGGCGCTGGAGACCCGCGCCAGATCGACGTGCAGCCGCGCCACGAGGAGCGCGCCGCAGTCCGTCACGGTTCGATCGTGCCACACCGGGGCGCCGGAGGGGTCGGGCCTCAGTCGGCGGCGGGGACGCCGAAGGACCGCCAGGCGCTCTCCAGCTCGATCATCTCGGCCACCTGGGGCGGCATGCGCCCGGCGACCACGTCGGCCAGCGTCACGTTCTCCAGCACCCGGCGGTAGGCCTCCCGCGCCGCCACCCAGACCGAGGCCAGCGGCTCGGCGGCGCCGGGGTACTCGACGTCCTCGGGGCGCTGGCCGTGCACCTCGGCGAGGAAGCCCTGCTCCACACGCATCACCCGGGCGATCGAGACCTCCGCCGGCGGCAGCGCCAGCCGGTACCCGCCCTCCCGGCCGCGCTGGCTGGTGACCAGCCGGGCGTGCTGCAGGTCGCCGAGGATCGCCTGCAGGAACCGGGCCGGGATGCCCTGGGCCTGCGCGATGCGGTCGGAGGTCAGCGACGCCGGCGCCACGGCAGCCAGCTCCACTGCCGCGCGCACGGCGTAGTCGACCCGGGCGGAGATGCGCACGGAGCCCATCCTGCCTGGTCTGCGAAGCTGGGCCGCGTGTCCCAGCTGCGGTTCACCACCTTGGTGGAGGCCCCGCTGACCGTCGCGTTCGACGTCGCGCGGTCACTCGGCCGGCCCTGGCCCCGGCCGCTGCGGGAGGTCGTCTCCGAGCGGCCGTGGCGCGACGTCTACGAGGCCGAGCTGAGCGGGCGGCGCCGGCTGGTGCACTCCCGCGAGTTCACCGCCACCGCCGCCGGCACGCTGGTGCACGAGCAGGTCGACTGGCAGACCGCGCTCCCGGGGCCGCTCGGCGGCCTGCTCGACGGGACCGTGCTGCGCCGCCGGCTGGTCCGGGCGATGCAGGCGCACCTGGACGCCTACGCGGCGGCCGCGGAGCGCCGGGCCCAGGAGGTCACCCAGGTGGTCGGCGCCGCGCTCGTCGACGACCGACGGCGGGTGCTGGTCGCCCAGCGCGGGTCGGGCCCGCTGGCCGGCCTCTGGGAGTTCCCGGGCGGCAAGGTCGAGCGCGGCGAGGCCGAGCTGGCCGCGCTCGTCCGGGAGTGCCGCGAGGAGCTGGCCGTCGGCATCGCACCGCAGGCCTTCCTCGGGGAGGTGCCGCTGGACGGAGTCGTCGCCGGCGGCGCTCCCGGCGCGTCGACGCTGCGGGTGTGGTGGGGGCGGATCACCGCCGGCGAGCTCGTCGCCCACGAGCACAGCGCGCTGCGCTGGCTGCCGGCCGAGGACCTCGAGGACCTGGACTGGATCCCGGCCGACCGCCCACTACTCCCCGCCGTCCAGTCCCTCCTCACCCGCCTCTGACCTCTCCCGCGCTTTCGCGCGATCAAGCCCGCGCGCTTTCGCGCGATCAAGCCCGCGCGCCTTCGCGCGATCAAGCCCGCGCGCCTTCGCGCGATCAAGCTCGCGCGCTTTCGCGCGATCAAACGCGCGCGCCTTCGCGCGCTCGAACGCGGGGCTGTGGACGACGGCCGCACCGACATGGGCGGATGCGCGACGCTGCGGCGGTGACGCCGACCCGCCGCTTCCTCGGAGGTCTCTTCGTCGGTTCCCACGCGCTCGCCGAGGGAGTGCTGACCAGGCGCCAGCTCGAGTCCGGGCTGTACCGCCGGGTGCTCCGCAACGTCTACGCAGACCCAGAGCTCAGGCACGACCACCGGCTGAGGGCCCGGGCGGCCGCGCTCCTGATGCCGGCCGAGGCCGCGCTGGGCGGGCGATCGGCAGCGGCTTGGTCCGGTGCGCCGTTCAGCTCTTCGGCTGATCCGGTCCTGGTCGTCGTCCCCCGCACGTGTCGGTGGAACGGACCGCGCGGCGTGCAGGTGCACCGGACCGACGTCCGACCGGCTGAGACCTGGCGGGACGAGGAGGGCGTTCGGGTCACGACCGCCGTTCGGACGGCCTGGGACGTAGCGACGCTGGAGCCCACGGCCACCGCGGTCGCCCTGCTGGACGGGATGCTGCGGCACGGGCGGCTGGAGGCGGACGGCCTGTCCATGGCGGCACTGTCGGCGGAGTTCCTGCGCCGACGCGGCCAGTGGGGCAGTCGGCGGGCGAACGCACTGCTCCCACTCGTCGACGACCGCGCCATGAGCCCACCCGAGTCGCGCGTCCGAGTGGCCTGCCACGTCGCCGGCCTGCCGCACCCAGTGCCGCAGTTCCGGGTGTACGAGGACGGCGTCTTCCTGGGGCAGGTCGACCTCGCGTGGCCGGAGGCGAAGCTGATCGTCGAGTACGAAGGTGCCTACCACTTCGACGGCGTCCAGATCGACAAGGACGACGCCAGGTACGACCGGTTGGTCCGGGCGGGCTGGCAGGTCGTCCGGCTGAGCTCCTCCGACCTGCGCGACCTCGACGCCGTCGTCGCCCGGATCCGGACGGTCCTCGCCGACGCCGGCGTCCTCAGCTGAGCCCCGCACCACCCACGTAGAAACCGCGCGTACTTGTTCGCGCGAAAACGCGCGTACTTGTTCGCGCGAAACCGCGCGTGCTCTTCCGCGCGAAGCCGCGCGTGCTTCATCGCGCGAAACCGCGGGAGGGGGTCAGCCGGCGGCGTTGCCGGTGATGTTCCAGGCGGCGAGGCGTACGGCGGGGACGGCGACCCGGTTGTAGCCCATCGGGCCCATCAGCCGGTACGGCTGCGGGTCGACCTCGGAGCCGACGACGACCGCCCCGGGCGCCAGCGCCTCCAGGTAGGACTGGGTGAACCGCAGCGTGCTCACCGGGGCCACCACCTGACCGTCCTCGACCAGCCAGACGCCGTTGCGGGTCAGCCCGGTCCAGACCGACCGCCGCGCCTCGACGACGCGGGTGTACCAGAGGTCGCTGACCAGCAGCCCGCGCTCCAGCCCGGCGACCAGGTCGGCCACGCTGCCGCCGGAGCCGGGGGAGAGCACCGGGTCACCAGCGACCGGGCCCCAGGTGGCGCTGACGTCCGAGGCGTGCCCGGACGGCGCCCGGTCCAGCGCCGCGGCGGTGCGCCGGTCGGTGGTCAGGCCCACGGGGACCCCGTCGCGCACCAGCTCGGTGCGGGCGGTGGGCGTGCCCTCGGTGTCGAAGGGCAGGCCCACGCCGGCGGACGGGTCGTCGGTGAGGGTGACGGCCGGGTCGAACTGCTGGTCGCCCAGCCGCAGCCCCGAGGTCCCGTCGACGACGGCCTTGCCGTTGAACTGGCCGCTGATGAGCCCGCCGACCAGGTCGGTGACCGCGGCCGGCTCCAGCACGACCGGGTAGGAGCCGGGGTCGACCGGGACGGCGTCCACCCCGGCGCGTGCCTTGGCCGCGGCCCGGGCCCCGAGCGCGGCGCAGTCGAGGTCGGCGAGCCGCCCCGACATCGACCGCGCGACGCCGTCGGCGCCGGAGAGCCGGGCTATGCCGTCGCAGATCGCCGAGGTGGTCGCGCCGCGCAGGTGCCGGCCGGCGGTGTCGGCGAGCACGGTGCGCAGCGCGGCGGTCTGCACGAAGCCGGCGGTGCTCAGCCCGCCCGCGGCGGCGACGAAGGCGGCGACGCCGGCGGCCCGGTCGGCGGGGGAGGCGGCCGCGGTCGCCTCGTCCGGGGAGCCGGCGGAGGTCAGCGGGGCCGGCTCGCCGAGACCGGGCCAGCCGGGGTCGCGGGGGCGCAGCCGGGCGGCGGCGAGGGTGGCCGCGACGAGGGCGGCCACCGCCTCGGGGCGGGAGCGGGTGGTCGCGGCGGTCGCCGTCCGGCCGCCGTCGACGGTGAGCTGCAGGTGCAGCGTCACCTGCTCGTCGGCGACGTTCTGGTGGATCGCCGAGTCGGCGAACCGGGTCAGGGCGAGCGCCGAGCGCTCGGCGCGGACGGTGGCCGCGGCGTCGGCGCCGGCCTGCCGACGCACCTCGTCGAGCACGGCACCGGCCAGGTCGTCCAGCGTGGGGGAGGGCATCAGCCGCGCACCCCCACCCGGACGCCGGAGAAGCGGGCCGGCGCGGCGCCGTGGCCGGTGTGGCCGACCTGCCCGGGCTGCCCCTTGCCGCAGTTCGGCGTGCCCCAGGCCCGCCACTCACCCGGCGCGCGGCCGGCGAGCATGTCCAGCGACGACCAGAAGCGTGGCCCGATGCCGGTGTAGGAGGGGTTCTTGAGCATCCGGCCCTTCCGGCCGTTGCGCACCTCCCAGCCGATCTCGCAGCCGAACTGGAAGTTGAGCCGGCGGTCGTCGATCGACCAGGAGCGGTTGTGCTCCATGAGCACGCCGTCGTCGGTGGCGGCGATCATCTCCTCCAGCGTGTGCGGGCCGGGCTCGAGCCCGACGTTGGTCATCCGGACCATCGGCAGCCGCGCGTACCCGTCGGCGCGCACCGAGCCCGCGTAGCCCAGCCCGGCGAGGGCGGCGGAGTCGCGGCCGGCCAGCACGCCCACCCAGGTGCCGTTGCGCACCGCGTCGCGGGCGGTGGCGGGGGTGCCCTCGTCGTCGTACCCGAAGGAGCCGAGCGCCCCGGGGATGGTCGGGTCGATGGTGATGTTCATCAGCTCGGAGCCGAAGCGCAGCGAGCCCAGCTGGGAGAGGTCGAGCCAGGAGGTGCCGGCGAAGGCGGCCTCCCAGCCGAGGATCCGGTCGAGCTCGATGGCGTGCCCGACGGACTCGTGGATCTGCAACGACATCTGCTCCCCGCCCAGCAGCAGGGTGGTCTCACCCGAGGGGCACGCGGGCGCGGTGAGCAGCTCCTGGCACTCGGCGGCGATCCGGTCGGCGTGACCGGGCAGGTCGAGCTCCCGGACCAGCTCCCAGCCGCGGGTGCCGTACTGGCCGCGGAAGGCCGGGTACGAGCGGCGCTGGGTCTCCCCGTCGCCGACGGTGAGGCAGTGCATGCCGGCACCGGTCTCCCGGACGTGCTGGCCGATCCGGGCGCCCTCGCTGGAGACGAAGGCGGTGCGGGTGTCCCAGGCCTGGTGCAACGCCTCGGCCACCGCGACACCGGCGGCCCGCATGGTCGCGGTGACGCCGGTGAGCAGGTCGCCCTTCTCCGCCAGCGGGACGGCGAAGGGGTCCTCCAGGCACTCACTGGCCCACTCGGCCTGCACGGCGGGGACGGCGACCAGCTCCATCGGCGGCCCGGGGACGGCGGCCGAGGCCTGCGCGATCGCGGTGGCCCGGGCGCCGGTGCGCCGGGCGTCGGCGTCCCCGGCCGGGTCGCCGAGGGCGGCGAACCCCCACGAGGAGCCGACCAGTGCGCGGACGCCCAGCCCGACGGAGGCGGTCTGGGAGAGCGAGCGGACGTCGCCGTCCCGGGCGGTCATCGACTCGTGCCTGCGGTCGACCAGCCGGGCGTCGGCGTACCGGGCGCCGGCCGCCAGCGCGGCCTCGACGGCGGCCGTGGCCGCCTCGAACGCGGCCGGCTCCACGGCGGCGGCCACACCGCCGGTTTCATTAGCGATGCTCATCATCGCCGTCCATCTTCCGCCCGGGACGGGCTGCGGCACAAGCACCCGTGGCGCACGAGAGCGCCGCCCCGGCGTGCCGGGACGGCGCTCTCGCGGTCGATCAGTGGCCGCAGCGGCTCACTTGAAGACGTCCTTGACCTTCTCGCCGGCCTGCTTGGCGTTCCCGGCGGCCTGATCGCCCCGGCCCTCGGCCTGCAGGTCCTGGTCGTCGGTGGCGTTGCCCACAGCCTCCTTGCCCTGACCGGACAGCTCCTGGGCCTTGTTCTTCATCTTGTCCACGGCGCTCATGGGTCCTCCTGGCTCGACGGTGTCGAGGGCTCGGTACCCCCGTGGCGGGGTGGCACACCCACATGATCAATTGCTGTCGAGTGGGCGCAGAACGGCCGGAAAGTGTCCTGTTGCAACCGCCGTATTGCGTCGCTGTTTCGTGTTCTCCCAGGTGGTCGTGAGCACAGGTCACAAAATGGTGACGGTCGTGGACTGCCTCTTCTGGCTCTGCCTAGGGTCTGCCCGTCGCTCCTGTCCGTCAGCGTCCCGACAGCTGCCTGACAGCGTGCGTTCACGCACGACCCCCAGTCCGCCCGGTGTCCGGGTCGGTCAGACCTGATCGTTCCTCCCGCTCGCGCGGGTCGAGGAGGCAATCCAACGTGAAGTTGAGCAAGCGCAGTGCGATGCTCATCGCGACCGGGCTCACCGGTGCGATGGCGCTGTCGGCCTGTGGCGGCGGCAGTGACGACGGTGGCGGCGACGGCGAGAGTGGCGCGTCCGGTCGCGTCGTCTTCGGTGAGTCCACGGACTTCCCGGAGAACCTCTACCCGAACATCGCGGCCGGCAACGCGACGTCGGTGGCCAACGTGCTGATCCGCGTCCTGCCCTCGCCGTACCACATCCAGCCCGACTTCACCGTCGAGTACAACGACGAGCTGCTGACCGAGGAGCCGACGCTCGAGGAGACCGACGGCGTCCAGGTCAACACCTACTCGATCAACCCGGACGCGGTGTGGAGCGACGGCACCCCGATCACCGCCGACGACTTCGCCTTCACCTGGAAGGCCAACCGCAGCGGTGACCCGGCCGACGGTGGTTGCCCCGCCGTCCTGTCGACCACCGGTTACGACATCATCGAGAGCGTCGAGGGCTCGGACGACGGCAAGACGGTCACCGTCACCTACACCACGCCCTTCGCCGACTGGCAGGGCAACTTCGAGAACCTGCTGCCGGCCCACCTCATGGACAACGAGGACCCGGTCGCGCTCTGCGAGACGATCACCAACGGCTGGCCGATCTCCGAGGGCATGCCGGAGAACATCTCCGGTGGCCCCTGGCAGGTGTCGAACATCGACGCCGGCACCCAGGTCATCGTGCTCACCCCCAACCCCGAGTGGTGGGGCGACGGGCCGAACCTCGAGCAGCTGATCATCCAGAACATCGGCAACGACCCGACGACCGCCGTCCAGGGCATCCAGTCCGGTGAGCTCGGCGTGATCTACCCGCAGCCGCAGCTCGACCTGGTCGAGCAGATCCAGGCGCTGGAGCCGAACGTCGAGAGCGAGATCAACTTCGGTCTCTCCTTCGAGCACGTCGACTTCAACACCCAGGACCCGCACCTGGCCGACCCGAACGTCCGCAAGGCGTTCGCCTACGCGCTGGACCGTGAGGAGATCGTCGACCAGACCGTCGGCCAGTTCTCCAGCGACGCGCAGGTCCTCAACAACCGGATCTGGCTGAACACCCAGCCCGAGTACGAGGACACCGCGCCGGAGGAGGTCACCACGCAGAGCGTCGACGCCGCCCGCGCGCTGCTCGAGCAGTCCGGCTACACCGCCGGTGCCGACGGGATCTACACCCACCCCCAGCGTGGCCCGCTGAACATCCAGATCGACACCACGGCCAACAACCCGCTGCGGCAGACGACGATCGAGGTGATGATCCCGCAGCTGCGCGAGGCGGGCATCAACGCGACGTTCAACGCCAACCCGGACATCTTCGCCGGTGCCGAGCAGCCGACCAGCCTCGAGGCCGGCGGTTTCCAGGCCGCGCTCTTCGCGTGGGTGGGCAACCCGTTCGTCACCTCGGCGCAGTCGATCTACCAGACGCCGCAGGGCGACAACATCCAGCAGAACTACTCGCGGGTCGGGACGCCGGAGATCGACGCCCTCTTCGCGGAGCTGGCCACCGAGCCGGAGCGCGAGCGGCAGGCGGAGCTGGGCAACCAGATCGACGCCCTGCTGTGGGACCAGATGGCCACCATCCCGCTGTACCAGAAGCCGACCTTCATCGCGTACCAGTCCTCGATCGAAGGGGTGCAGGACAACCCCACCGAGGCCGGCCCGCTGTGGAACTCGCAGACCTGGTCCATCCAGTGACCTCGGTCCACTGAGCAGCACCTGCACCGAGCACCACCCGCACTGAGCACCACCGGCCCCGGGGGGGCCGGCCCGCGGCGGGGCGGGGGGGGGGGGGGCCCCCGCCGCGGGGGCCCCGCGGCGGGGGGGGGGGGGGGTGGGGGG
>NZ_JBJJTJ010000049.1:0-14181 GCF_054177765.1 Modestobacter lacusdianchii
CCCCCCCCCCCCCCCCCCCCCCCCCCCCCCCCCCCCCCCCCCCCCCCCCCCCCCCCCCCCCCCCCCCCCCCCCCCCCCCCCCCCCCCCCCCCCCCCCCCCCCCCCCCCCCCGACGGGGTGTTGCGGTCGGTCAGGAGGAGGCGTGCCCCTGGACCGTCTGGCGGGACTCCTGGGCCTGGCCCTGGACCTCCTGGGCCGCGTTCTGGCCCTCGGACTTCACCGTCTCGACGCCGTCCTGGGCGGTGGCCTTGACCTGCTCCACCGCGTCCTGCGCCATCGGCTTGAGGTTGTCGCCGATCTCCTGCGCCACGTTCTTGGCCTGGTCGACCAGCGGCTGGGAGTGGTCCTTGACCGCGGACTCGGCCTGCGCGGCGAGCTGCTTCTCCTTCTCGCTGGTCGGCAGGAGCGAGGACACCAGCCAGCCGACACCGAAGGCGATCAGCCCGGCGGCGAGGGGGTTGCCCTGCGCCTGCCGCTGGATCGTCTCGGGGGCCTGCTGCACCGCGCCCATGGCGTTCTGCGCGGCGCCCTGGGCGCTGCCCTGGGCGTGTGAAGCGTGCTGGCTGACCTGGTCACGGGTGTCGTGCGCGGCGCCGAAGACCTTGTCCCTCAGCCCGCTCACACCGCTCTTGGCCTTGCCGACGCGGCGGTCCACCACGCGCGTGGGGTTGACCTTCTCGTTGAGGGCGTCGACCTCGTAGCTGAGGTTGGCGCGGGTGTCCTCGATCTGGCGCCGGATGACGTCCGGGTCACTGCTGGTCATGTCGGTCTCCGTTCCGGGTCAGTGGGGCTTGAGAGCGCTGGGGACCTGCTGGAGGGTCTCCACGGTCTGCTCGGGCTTGGGGTTGACCTGCTTGAGCTTCGAGAAGTCGACCTGCTTGAGCGCCTTGCGGCCCGACGCGTAGAGGACCGCGGCGACGATGCCCCAGACGACGGCCACGATGAGGGCGGCCCAGCCGGTCGGGATCGCGCTCGCCAGCGCCCACATGAGGGCCAGGCTCAGGAACAGCGCGACCATGTAGCCGGCGAAACCGGCGCCGCCGAGCATCCCGGCGCCCTTGCCTGCCGTGCTCGCCTGCTCCTTGACCTCGGCGGTCGCCTTGTTCGCCTCGGCCCGCAGCTCGGCCTTGGCCAGCTCGACCTCCTGGCGCATCAGCGTCGACAGGTCGCGGGTGACCTCACCGATCAGCGTGCCGACCGAGGTGCCCTCGACGTCCGGGTGCCCCTCGTCGGTCATCGGCTGCGCGGTGTTGCCGTAGGCGGCGTTCCCGTGCTCGTACTGCTCGGTGGTGGGCGGCGGGGCGTAGCCGGTCGTGCTGCCCTGGGCGTACCCGGTGCCGGGCTCGCCGTAGGGCTGCGCGCCGGAGCCGCCGACCCCGCTCGGGTGGCTCACTGCTGGCCCCCGCCGCGGGTGCGCGCCGGGTCGTCCCAACCGGAGGTGGTGCCGGTGGTGTCGGCGATCCCGGTGGTGTCGGCCGGCGGGACCGTGCCGTACGGCGGCGGCGGGACCGAACCGGTGGTGCCGGTGGTCGCGTAGCCCACCGTGCCGGTGGTCTCGTAACCGGTGGTCTCGTAGCCGGTGGCCGCGTACCCGGGGGTGGCGGTCTCGGACACGTAGTTCGTCCCGGCGTACGGGCCGGCGGCCTGCTGGCCGGTGCCCGAGTTGCCCTGGTCCTTGTGCGAGGCGACGACGCCGGTGGTCAGCCGGCCGGCGGCGACACCCGCGATGGCGGCACCGAGCAGGAACACGCCGGGCTTGCGGCGCGCGAAGGAGCGGACCTCGTTGACCAGGTCGCCCGGCTCGCGGTCGGAGATCCAGCCGGCGAGCTGCTCGACCTTGTCCCCGGCCTGGCGGACCAGGTCGGCGGCGGGGCCGGACGGCGTCTGGTCGCTGCCGTCGACCATGATGCGGAGCTGCTGGGCGATCTCGGTCAGGCCCTGGCCGGCCTTCTGCTGGCCGTTGCGGGCCTGCTCCTGCAGCTGCGAGCGGCCCTGGGCCACCATGTCCTGCGCCTGCCGCTTGGTCTCCTGCGTGACCTGCTTCGCCTGGTCGGCAGCGGTCGAGGCGACCTGCGAGCCGGCCTGGCCGGCGGTCTGGCCCACGTTGCGGGCCTCGTCCTTGGCGACGTCCGAGGTGGACGGGCTGCCGGACGGAGCGGACGCGCCACTGGGCGGGGACTGCGTCGGGGTGTCGATGGAGTGAGTCATCGTTCCTCCTCGTCGTGCGTAGGCTGTCCGGAGAGTGCTGGTGAGTGCACGTGCTGGGCGTCCGTGCCCGGGTCGGCCCTCACCGGGCGCGCCCGATGACCGACCGATGAGGCCGGATGGGCATGCCAGGTGACGGGACGACGTGCGGGCACCGAGGTGCCCATGACGTGACGCTCCGGGGGGCCCACCGTGGTCTCGGTGGGGCGCCGTTCCGTTGGTGGGCTTGTACCCCTCACTCCGACGGATGCAAACGACGATCTACGGAATTGCCGGGTCTCGTTTCGGTGTCCGGATCCGCACAGCCGTGCCGCGTAGGCTCGCCCGGCAGGAGGAAGGCAAGCCTTCCCTGACTCGGTCGAGGAGGTCGTCGTCGTGAGCAGTCCGACGAGAGGTGGGGGCGGTCGGCGCCCCCGGGTCGCGCGGGTCGGTGAGGTGGTGCGCACCTCCCGGGTGACCCCGCACATGATCCGCGTCGTGCTGGGCGGCGAGGGGCTGGCGGGCTTCCCGGCCGGGGAGTTCACCGACCACTACGTGAAGCTGCTCTTCCCGCCGCCGGGCGCGACCTACTCCGCCCCCTTCGACGTGGAGCAGCTGCGCGCGGAGCTGCCCGCCGAGCTCTGGCCGGTCACGCGCACCTACACCGTGCGCTCCTGGGACGCGGACGCCGGTGAGCTGACGATCGACTTCGTGCACCACGGCGACACCGGCCTCGCCGGGCCGTGGGCCGCGCAGGCCGCACCCGGAGACCGCATCCAGTTCTTCGGCCCCGGCGGTGCGTACACGCCCAGCCCGGACGCCGACTGGCACCTGCTGGCCGGTGACGAGAGCGCCCTGCCGGCCATCGGTGCGGCGCTGCCGCGGCTGCCGGACGGCGTGCCGACGCTGGTCTTCGTCGAGGTCGAGGGCCCCGCGGAGCAGCAGTCGGACCTGGTGCTCCGGGAGGGCGTCTCGGTGGTCTGGGTGCACCGCGGCGGCGGCGCCCCCGGGGACGCACTGGTGACCGCGGTCAAGGCGGTGGAGCTGCCCGCCGGCACCGGGCACGTCTTCGTGCACGGCGAGGCCGGGCTGGTGAAGGAGCTCCGCTTGCACCTGCGCACCGAGCGTGGGCTCGACCCGGCCTTCACCTCGATCTCCGGCTACTGGCGGGTGGGCCGCACCGAGGACCGCTGGCAGACCGAGAAGCCGGAGTGGAACGCCGAGGTCGAGGCCGCCGAGCAGGCGCTCGCGGTCGGCTGACCGCGAGCGCCCGCCGGGTCACATGTCGCGGTAGCGCTTCGCGGCCGCGGTGGCCGCACGCAGCCCCTCGGCGTCCAGGCGGACCCCGTAGCCGGGGGTGTCCCGCTGGATCCGCCAGCCCTCGGCCAGCGGGCCGAGGTCGACGGTGTCGAAGCCGATCGCGTCGATGAACGCGACCACCTGCTGCTTGGCCGTGGCGTCGTCACCGGCCACCGCCAGGGCGCGGCGGTGCGGGGTGCCGGCGGGTGCGGCGTCGCCGGTGATGTCGGCGGCGCCGATGTGGTTGAACGCCTTCACCACCCGGGAGGTGGGCAGGTGGGCCTGCAGCAGCTCGGCGGTCGTCGTCGACTCCTCGTCCAGCTCGGCGACCTGCCCGTCCCGCTGGGGGTAGTAGTTGTTCGTGTCGATCACGACCTTGCCGGCCAACGGCTCGACGGGGACGTCGGGCACCGCCTTCAGCGGGATGGTGACCACGGCGAGGTCGGCGGCGGCCGCCGCGCCGGCCGCGGTGTCGGCGCGCACCTGACCGCGGCGTCCGGGCCTGGCCTCCAGCGCGGCCACCAGCTCGGTGAGCGTCTCCGGGCCGCGGGAGTTGCTGATCACCACGTCGTGGCCGGTGTCGAGTGCTGCCTGGGCGAGCGCCGTGCCGATGTGGCCGGCGCCGATGATCCCGAGAGTCGTCATGCCGGTCGACAACCCGGCGGGCGCAGCGGGGCTTCCCCGGCTCAGCCCAGGTCGTCGGTGGCGAAGGTGTCGCACTGCGCGGGGTCGCCGGTGGCGTAGCCGGTGCTGAACCAGCGCTGCCGCTGCTCCGACGAGCCGTGGGTGAAGGCGTCCTGGTCCACGGTGCCGCCGCCCAGGTTCTCCTGGATGAAGTCGTCGCCGATCCGGCCGGCGGCGTCCAGCGCGCGCCGGACGTCGTCGTCGGTGATGTCGGTGATCAGCGGTTCGCCCGACTCGTCGGGCACCGTCTCGGCGTGGTCGGCCCAGGTGCCGGCGAAGCAGTCGGCCTGCAGCTCGAGCCGCACGCTGCCGCTGGTCGGCCCGCTCTCGCGCGGGTCGACCTGCTGGTTGATGCCCAGCACGTTCTGCACGTGGTGGCCGTACTCGTGGGCGAGCACGTAGGCGTTGACGAACGTGCCGCCCGCGGCGCCGAACTGGGTCCGGAGCTGGTCGAAGAAGCTCAGGTCGATGTAGACCAGCTCGTCGGCCGGGCAGTAGAACGGCCCCGACCCGCTGGTCGCCCCGCCACAGGCGGTGGACACCGAGCCGGTGAAGAAGACGGTGTCCGTCGGCCGGTAGGTGGCCCCGAGGGTGGCGGTCCAGTGGTCCTGGATGGAGTCGATGACGGCGACGACCGCGCACTCCTCGGACTCGTTGGCGTCCGCGCCGGTGCGGCAGTTCGCGGCCAGCTCGGTGTTGTCGGCGGTCTGGCCGCCGCTGAGGCCGTCGAACGTGCCGGCCGGGCCGGCGGTGCCGCCCCCGCCCCCGCCCCCGCCCCCGCCGAGCACCTGCACCAGGACGACGACGAGCAGGCCGACCAGGCCGAGCCCGCCCCCGCCGACGGCCAGGCCCCGGCCGCCGCCCCGGCCCCCGCTGCCCCGCCGGTCCTGCACCTGGGAGGTGTCCAGCCGGCCGCTCTCCCGGAACCTCATCGCGCGAAGACCCCCTGGTCCGGGACCGACATGGTGAACGTGACCTCCACCTGGCCGGTGACCTCCTGGGGGGCGGGCTGCAGCTCCAGCGCCGGCGCGCTGCCGGGTGACGAGAAGGCCGCCATGAGCATGCCGCCGCCCCGGCCCCCGACGTCCCGGACCTCCACCAGTCCGGTCAGCCGGCCGCCGAGGGCGGCGGCGTAGGCGCGGGCCCGGGCGATCGCGTCCTGCACCGCCGCGGTGCGCACCTGCTGGTGCGCGGGGTGCTCGCGGCTGACCCGCCAGTGCGGCCCGTGCACCGAGACGTCGGGCAGCCCGGCCACGGAGACGGCGAGCTCACCGGCGGCCCCGACGTCGGCGATCCGCGCGCGGGTGGTGGTGGTCGCCACCGACCCGCTGATCCGGCCGCCGTCCCCGGTCTCGGGGAAGGCCGCGACCGCGTCGGTGGAGACGGTGCCCAGCGCGGCCCGGTGCGCGTCGAGCAGCGCGGTCAGCTCCTGCTGACGCCCGGCCAGCAGCTCCAGTGCCCGCTCGCGGCGGCGGTCGCGCACCTGCACGGTGACCACCAGGTCGGCGGCGTCGGGGAGCACCTCGGCCACCGCCTCACCGCGTACGACGACGCGGGGGCTGTCGGGCGCGGGGTGCATGGGCGTGGCTCCTGGCGGTCGGGTCAGCGGGTCCGGGAGCACTCTGCCGCCGTCCGGCCGCACCCGCACCCCGGCGCCGTCCGCGGTCGGGGGGGGGGGGGGGGGGGGGGGGGCGGGGGGGGGGGGGGGGGGGGGGGGGGGGGGGGGGGGGGGGGGGTGGGGGCGGGGGTGGACGGCGGCGTGGGGGGGGGGGTGGCTGGGGGCGGTGGGGTGAGGGGGTCGGGGAGAAGGGGCCCGCGGCCCGCCCCCCCCCGCCCCCGGGGGCGGGGGGGGGGGGGAGGCCCCCCGGCCGGTCGCCGTCCTAGGGTCGGGGCATGCCCCTGGAAGGTGAGTACGAGCCGAGTCCGGAGAAGTGGGTCCGCGACCAGGTGGAGGTGTACGAGCGCACCGGTGGTCGGGAGGGCAACACGCTGCCCGGCCGCACCGAGCCGGTCGTCGTCTTCACCACCCGTGGCGCGAAGAGCGGCAAGGTGCGCAAGGACCCGCTGATGAAGGTCGAGCACGACGGCGTCTACGCCATGGTCGCCTCGCAGGGCGGGGCCCCGAAGCACCCGACCTGGTACTTCAACGTCACTGCCCACCCCGACGAGGTCACCGTCCAGGACGGCGACCGGGTCTGGGACGGCGTGGCCCGCGAGGTGACCGGCGAGGAGAAGGCGGTCTGGTGGGAGCGCGCGGTGGCCGCCTTCCCCGACTACGCCGAGTACCAGCGCAAGACCGACCGGCAGATCCCGGTCGTCCTGGTCGAGCCCCGGCGCTGAGCGCTCGAGCCGGAGCGCTGAGCGGGGACGGCCCGGTCGTCGTCGTCACCGGTGCCAGTGACGGCATCGGTGCGGCGGCGGCCCGCCGGTTGCACCGCGGCGGTGCCCGGGTCGTGCTGGTCGGCCGGTCGCCGGAGAAGACCGCCGCGATCGCGGCCGACCTGCCCGGCGCGCGGTCGCACACGGTCGACCTGGCCCGGCTGGACGACGTCCGGCGCCTGGCCACCCAGCTGGCCGAGCTGCCCCGCGTCGACGTGCTGGTGCACAACGCCGGTGCCTCGTTCGCCCGGCGGGAGCTGACCGTCGACGGGCACGAGCGCACCCTCCAGGTCGACCACCTGGCGCCCTACCTGCTCACCCGGCTGCTCGAGGAGCAGCTGCGCGCCTCCCGCGCGCGGGTGGTGACCACCTCGTCGTTCATGCACTGGGTCGGCGGGTCGCGGCGCGGCCACCTGCTCGACGGCACCGGCCCGTACGTCGCCACCCGGGTCTACGCCCGGGCCAAGTGGTGCAACGTGCTGTTCACCCGCGAGCTCGCCCGCCGGTGGGCGCCGGAGGTCACCGCCACCTGCTTCGACCCGGGCGCGGTCGCCACGTCGTTCGGGGCGGCGTCCGGCGGGGTCACCGGCCTGGCGTTCCGGACGCCGCTCACCGCCTTCATGCGCACCCCGGCCCAGGGGGCGGACACCCTGGTCTGGCTGGCCACGGCCGACGGGGGCTGGCGCAACGGGCGGCACCACGCCGACCGCTCGCCCACGTGGACCGCACTCTCGGCCCGGGACGACGTGCGGGCCGGTGAGCTGTGGGAGCTGTCCGCCCGACTGGTCGGCCTGCCGGGCTGACCCGGGTGGGCCCGGCCCGCGCTCGGTCCGGCTCGCCCGGACCTCAGGCCAGCTCGGCGAGGACGCGGGCGGCGACCGCGTCGGCGAGATCGCCGTCGGACCGGGCGCGGGCGCCCAGCAACGCCCAGCCCAGGTCGCCGACCTGGCGCGAGCGCTGGCGCCAGGCGTCGGCCCGCGGCGTCGGGAACAGCTCCGCCCGGGCGGCGGTGGCCACCTCGTTCAGCTCGATGAGCGCGTGGTGCAGCGCTCGGTCGGCCGGTGAGCCCGGCGCTGCCCGGGCGGCGGTCACGGCCTGCTCGGCGGTCCCGGCGACGGCGGCCGGCAGGCGGCGGCTCCCGGCACGGGGGAAGAGGAGCAGCCCGGCGGCCAGGGCCACGGCGATGCCCACCACGGTCTCCTCGATCCGCGCCGCGATCAGCGCGCTCCCCGGGAGATCGGGCAGCCCCAGGTGGACCAGCAGCAGCGACACCGGCGTCAGGCAGGCGACGGCGACGACGTACTGGTGGGCGATGAACAGCTCCACGCCGATCAGCAGCAGCCCGACCAGGCCCACCGTGACGGCGGTCGGCGGGTCGACGGCGAACACGGCCCCGGCGAGGACGGTGCCCACCAGCGTCCCGGTCACCCGGTGCAGGGCGCGGGCGCGGGCCTGCCGGGGGTCCGTGCCGAGCAGCACGGCGACCGCCGCGGTCGCGGCCCACCAGGGGCTGGGCAGCCCGGCGAGCACGGCGACCAGGCCGGCCGCGGCGACGCCGAGACCGGTCCGTGCCGCGGTGGTGACCCACAGCGGCGTCCGGCGCCGCGCCGGACGGTGCGGTGGCAGGGGCCCGGGGTCCTCGGCGGTGGCGTCGATCGCGGGCAGGGCCCGGGAGAACCGGGCCTCCACGCCGGTCAGCTGCGGCCGCAGCGACGGTCGCCGGCGGCTGCCCGCGGCCACCGCGGTCTCGGCCGCCCACACCGCCCGGGCGATCGCGCCCGGGCGGGTGGTGCGCAGGGCGCCCTCCTCGGCGCCGCGCACCGCGGCGTCGGCGGCCTGCAGTGCCCGCCGTTCCGGGCCGGCCGGGTCCCACAGCCAGGGCAGCATGACCACCGCCCAGCTGAGCACCGCCGCACCGGCGGCCGCCGCGACGTGCTGGCCGACGACGTCCGGCGCCGACCCCAGCGCGCTGGCGCTGCCGGCCACCAGCACCGGCGGCAGGGCCCCGGGCGGGCCGATCCGCCAGACCGCCGTCGCCGCGGTCGCGGCGGTGGCGACCGCGCCGAGCGTGAGCACGAGCAGCAACGGGTGCCCGCCGGTGAGCCCGCCGAGGCCGATCGCGGCGACGACCGCCGCGCCGACCCCGGCGGCGACCCCGGCCCGGCGCCGGTAGGGCATCGAGTGCCCGTAGACGGCGGTGAACCCGCCCAGTGCGGCGGCCGAGCCGATGCCCGGCTCGCCGAGGGCCAGCCCGACGATCAGCGGGGCGGCGACGCTGAAGCCGGCCGACAGTGCCCGCCGCCGGTTCATCGACCACAGCTCCGCCAACGGCGGCAGCCGTGGCCCGAGGACGTGCGGGGCCACCCGGCGCAGCGGGGAGGGGGTGCCGGACACGGACCCCATCGTCGCGTGCGCGGCCCGGGCTGTCGCCGGACCCACCCTCATGCGGAACGCGAGTTTGGTTAGGCTGCCCTCACTTGGCTGGGATGGGATGGGGCGACATGGCAGGACGACGTGCACACCGGTCGGTGGTCGGGGGCAGGGCCCTCGCCGGAGGACTGGCCCTGGCCGCGGGGCTGACCCTGGCCGGGTGCGGCGGATCGGAGCCGGCCGCGGTGGCGGACCCCTCCGCCGCGGAGACCCGCACCGTGGTGCACGCGCTGGGGGAGACCGAGGTCGAGGGCGTCCCCGAGCGGGTCGTCGTGCTGGACACCGGTGAGCTGGACACCGTGCTCGCCCTGGGGGTCACCCCGGTCGGGGCGGTGCGCACCGACGTCAGCTCCGGCCTGCCCGGCTACCTCGAGGAGGGCGGCGCCGACCCGGCCGAGATCGCCGAGGTCGGCACCATCGGTGAGCCGGACCTGGAGGCGATCGCCGCACTCGACCCGGACCTCATCCTGTCCAACACCGCACGGCACACCGAGCTGTACGACCAGCTGCAGGCGATCGCCCCCACGGTGATGGGGGAGGGCGTGGGCGAGACGTGGAAGCAGAACTTCCCGGTGTACGCCGAGGCGCTCGGCCGCCAGGACGAGGGCGCGGAGCTGCTCACCGAGTACCGGGCGCGGGCGGCCGAGGTGGGGGCGCTGTTCGGCGACCCGGCGGCGCTGGAGGTCAGCATCGTGCGGTTCGTGGGCACCGGGTCGGCCCGGCTGTACGGGGAGGGGTCGTTCATCGGCACCGTGCTGGCCGACGCCGGCCTGGCCCGCCCGGAGGTCCAGCGGACCGACGAGACGTTCGTCGAGGTCGGCCCGGAGGAGATCACCCAGGCCGAGGGCGACCTGCTCTTCTACGCCGCCTACGGGGCCGAGGGCGAGTCCGAGCTGGCCGGGCTGACCTCCGGGGGGCTGTGGCAGTCGCTGCCCGCGGTCCAGCGCGGCGACGCCGTGCCGGTCGAGGACGACCGGTGGTTCCTGGCCATCGGGCCGCTGGGCGCCGGGCTGGTCCTCGACGACCTGACCGAGGTCGCCGAGCAGCGGGCCTGACCGGGTGGGCCCGGCTGGTGCCGGGCCCACCCGGTCGGCTCAGGAGAAGCCGACGACCTCGTGCGGGGTGTAGGGCTCCTCGAGCCGGGCGACCTCCTCGGCGGTCAGCTGCAGGTCGACGGCGGCCACCGCGTCGTCCAGGTGCCCGGCCTTCGTGACCCCGACGATCGGTGCGGTGACCACCGGCCGGCTCAGCACCCAGGCCAGCGCGACCTGCGCCCGCGACACCCCGCGCGCCTGCGCGACCTCGGCCACCCGCTCGACGATCACCCGGTCGGCGTCGTTGTACAGCTTCTTGCCGAACTCGTCGGTCTCCGAGCGGCTCGTCGTCTCGTCCCAGTCGCGGGTGAGCCGGCCCCGGGCCAGCGGGCTCCACGGGATCACGCCGATGCCCTCGTCGGCGCAGAGCGGGAGCATCTCCCGCTCCTCCTCGCGGTTGAGCAGGTTGTAGTGGTCCTGCATGGAGACGAACCGGTGCCAGCCGTGCTCACCGGCCAGGTGCAGGGCCTTGCTGAACTGCCAGGCCCACATGCTGCTGGCGCCCAGGTAGCGCACCTTGCCCGATCGCACGAGCGAGTCCAGCGCCTCCAGCGTCTCCTCGATCGGGGTGGCCGGATCCCAGCGGTGGATCTGGTAGAGGTCGACGTGGTCGGTGCCCAGCCGGGTGAGGCTGGCCTCCAGCTCGCGGATGATCGCCGTGCGGGACAACCCGGCGCCGTTGGGCCCCGGGCGCATCCGGCCGTGCACCTTGGTGGCCAGGACGACGTCGTCCCGGTCGGCGAAGTCGCGAACGGCCCGGCCGGTGATCTCCTCGCTGGAACCGACCGAGTAGACGTTGGCGGTGTCGAAGAAGGTGATGCCGGCCTCGACCGCCTGCTTGATCAGCTCCCGGCTCTGCTCCTCGGGCAGGCTCCACGGGTGCCCGCCGCGGGCGGGGTCGCCGAAGCTCATCATCCCGAGGCAGATCCGGGAGACCTGCAGGCCGGTGGTGCCCAGACGCGTGTACTCCATGACGCCTTCCTTCCCCGTACGTTGCCCGAAGCAACCTCAGGGGAGCGCGGCGTGCTGCCGTTCCACCGCTCCGACGACCTCGGCCGGCAGCTCGGTGAACGGCTCGAGCTCCAGCGCCCGGGCCGTCGTCCGGCCGGTGCGCCAGACCCCGACGACGGTGCCGCCGAGCACCACCGTGGGCCGGAAGACCCCGTTGCTGCCCGGCACGATCCGCTGCGCGTGCTCGGCCGGCACCGTGCAGCTGCGGTCGGCGTAGCCGAGCACCAGCTCGTCGAAGCCCGGGAGCAGGTGCACGCCCTCGGCCTCGGCGCGGGCCGCGGCCAGCCGGGCGGGGGTCTGCGGGTCCATCAGGTGCTCCACGCCGTCGACCGTGAGCGCCTCCAGCTGCGGCCGGACCAGTGACAGGCCGGCCTTGACGTCGCCCACCGTGCAGCCGGCCCAGCGCACCAGGTCCTTGACCGTCGCCGGCCCGTGCCCGCGGAAGTACCGCAGCGCGAGCTCGCCGAGCGCCTCCGCACGCTCCGGCCGCCGCGCCTCGGGGACCCACTCGTCCAGCAGCACGAACTGCTGGTCGCCCCCGGCGGTCGGGCCGAGCACCAGGGTGCCGGTCTGGGACAGGTACCAGAGCACGTGGTAGCCGCGCTGCCCGCTGGTCGGCACGCCGTGCGTGGCCAGCTCCGCCAGCAGCTCCGCCCGGCCCAGCCGCCGTCCGCCGGCCAGCGCGGCGACGGCCACCTCGCGCGCCCGCTCGACGTCGGCCTCGGTCAGCTCCAGGTGCGCGCGGCGACCGGCCGCGCCGGCCAGCGCCCGGGGACCGAGCAGCCCCAGCAGCCAGGGCAGGTCCTCGGCGGCGGTCAGGTGCAGGGTGCCGCGCATCGGCCAGGAGCGCACCACCTCACCGGCGTCCAGCGCGGCGGTGACCCCGGCGGGGGAGCCGTCGGTGGTGCGCAGCGCCACCGACAGCAGGGCACCCGGCAGGTCCTGCCCCTGCGCGGCGGTCAGCCACCGGACCGCCTCCGCCGGGGTGGCGCACCGCGGCCCGGTCAACCGTTGCGCGGCCATCCGCAGCAACGACAGCTCGCTCATGCGGCCACCCTGGCAGCCGGGTCCGACGGAACGGGTGCAGCAGTACCGTCGCCGCATGATGGGGATGGGCAACCTCGGTCCGGACGGACGGCGTCGTCAGCGGATCGTCGCCGGCGTCATCGTCGCCGCGATGCTGCTGGCCGCCGGGGCGGTGCTGCTGGGCTCGGTGCTCTGAGGGCCGCACCGCCCGGGCGCGGCCGGGTGCGCCGGGGAAGCCGGTTGCCCGACCCAGGAGGATGGCGGCATGGGCTACCTCGACGTCACCGGTGTCCGGTTCACGCTGCCGGACGGGCGGGTGCTGCTCGACGACGTGGCCTTCCGGGTCGGTGAGGGGGCGATCGCCGCGCTGGTCGGGGAGAACGGCGCGGGCAAGACCACGATGCTGCGGATCATCAGCGGTGACCTGACGCCCGACGCGGGCTCGGTCGCGCTCGTGGGCGGGCTGGGAGTGATGCGCCAGTTCATCGGGTCGGTCCGCGACGACACCACCGTGCAGCGCTTCCTCGTCGACCTCGCCCCGCCCGCCGTCCGCGCCGCCTGGCACGCCGTCGAGGCCGCTGAGCTGGCGATGATGGAGGACGACGACGAGCCCACCCAGATGGCCTACGCGAACGCGCTGGCCACCTGGGGCGACGTGGGCGGCTACGACGTCGAGGTCACCTGGGACACCGTCACCGTCGCCGCCCTCGGTGTGCCGTACGAGAACTGCAAGTACCGGGAGCTGAACAGCCTCTCCGGCGGAGAGCAGAAGCGGCTGGCGCTGGAGTGCCTGCTGCGCGGCCCCGACCAGGTGCTGCTGCTCGACGAGCCGGACAACTACCTCGACGTACCGGGCAAGCGCTGGCTGGAGGAGCGGCTGCTGGAGACCCGCAAGACCGTCCTGTTCGTCAGCCACGACCGGGAGCTCCTCGCCCGGGTCGCCGACCGGGTGGTCACCGTCGAGGGTGGAACGGCGTGGACGCACGTCGGCGACTGGGCCGGCTACCCGTCCGCCCGCGCTGCCCGCCACGAGCGGATGGCCGAGCTGCGCAGACGCTGGGACGAGGAGCACGAGCGGCTGATCGACCTGGTGCGCACGCTGCAGCAGCAGGCCAAGAACTCCCCGGCGATGACGTCGACCTACCACGCGATGCAGACCCGGCTGGCCAAGTACGAGGCGGCCGGCGCCCCGCCGCTGCCGCCCCCGGAGCAGCAGGTGCAGATGCGGCTGCGTGGCGGGCGCACCGGCGTCCGGGTGGTGATGGCCGAGCAGCTGGAGCTCACCGGCCTGATGAAGCCCTTCGACGTGGAGATCGAGTACGGCGACCGGGTCGCGGTGCTGGGCTCCAACGGTGCTGGCAAGTCGCACTTCCTGCGGCTGCTGGCCGGCCAGGACGTCGCGCACACCGGCGGCTGGCGGCTCGGGGCGCGCGTCGTCCCCGGGTTCTTCGCCCAGACCCACGCCCACCCCGAGTGGCTGGACGAGACCCTGGTCGACCTCCTGTGGCGCGGCGACGGCGAGCGCCCCGGCGTCGACCGCGGCCGGGCGATGGCCACGCTGCGCCGTTACGGGCTGGCCCCTTCCGGCGACCAGCTGTTCCGGTCGCTGTCCGGTGGGCAGCAGGCCCGCTTCCAGGTGCTGCTGCTGGAGCTCTCCGGGGCGACCCTGCTGCTGCTCGACGAGCCCACCGACAACCTCGACGTGCTCAGCGCCGAGTCGCTCGAGGCCGCGATCGGTGCCTTCGACGGCACGGTGATCACGGTGACCCACGACCGCTGGTTCGCCCGCACCTTCGACCGGTTCCTGGTGTTCGGCTCCGACGGCCGGGTGCGCGAGACCCCGGAGCCGGTCTTCGACGAGGCGCGGGTCCAGCGCGCCCGCTGACGCCGTCCCCCCGCACCAACGGCTGTCCCCCCGCACCAGCGTTGGTGCGGGGGGACAGCCGTTGATCAGGTCAGGTGAATTCACGGGGTGGACGCAACACCGTCGTCGTGGGCCGTCGACAGTAGCTTGGCCATGGCTTCGGCTGGGGTGTCCCAGCCGAGGGTTTTGCGTGGGCGGCCGTTGAGTTCA